>JAWBVB010000026.1:0-5683 GCA_039004015.1 Candidatus Aenigmatarchaeota archaeon
TTTCTATTTATGAATTAATGCAAAGATTTGAATTTACTCTTCAAGATGGAGAAGAAATAGTAAAAGAAATTAAACCAACTAAGAGACTTATTCTTTATTTCGTTTTAATTAGTTTATTTAGAATAGGTGAAAGAGATAACCCTTATCGAGGTCCAGAAATTATCTCCGCATGAATTATAGTTATCTTTTCGTTTTTAATCATAGCCATTCTTATAATTTCGTTATACACTTTGATGAAAGGGGCATCTTTTGAGTTTAGAACTTGGTTTCAAAAGTTTAATTGCTTTTGCTTTTGTTGATGTTTTATTTTTACCAATTCCCTATTTAATGTACAAACAACATGTGTATTTTATAACAAACAAAAGAATAATAATAAAAAAAGTATTTTTCAATACCTTTAACTAATATAAAATTTGTCACTATCTCAAACTCGTTTCTTGAAAGAATATGCGGGATTCGCAGCATCTATTTTGAAGAACCAGAAAAGAGCATCTAAAATTTTATTTTCAGAAAAGTTTAGGATAGCAGATTTTCCTATTTTGTATGCAGTACCCAGAGCTGAGGAAGTTAGAAATTTAATTTTAAATTTAAAATATAAAAGTTGATTATAGCCCCTGTAGTCTAGCCTGGATAGGATAGAAGCTTGCGGTAAGAGTGAAAAGCTTCTGGCCCGGGTTCGAATCCCGGCAGGGGCATTAAAAATTTAAAATACCAGCTCCTAAAAATTGTTAGAGAAAATGCCAAATTTAATTCTTATAATCATCTTACTAATCCTAATTTTTCTTCTTTTCCTAAACTTAGACTGCATAATGGAAGGGATAAACAGAGAAAATAAAAGTTTTTGCTTATATAAGGATTTTGGCTTAAGTAAAATAGGTTTAAATATTTCTCTTCCAAGTGAGGGATGTAATTGTTTTCCTTAATGTTTATATAAAAAAATTGAAGTTCCAAAACTAAATCTTTGGAAGAATCATCAAAATTTCTTCCTTATCACCTATAGCTAAATACTTTCCCTCAACATAAAATTTTCCGACAAGAGCACAGGTTATGGCATCTAGTTCATGTTCACTTATATTTTTCCTTATTCCTTTTATTCCAAGTTTAATTAAGCATTCTCTCAACTCTTTCTTTTTCTTACTTCTTGGTATTTTAAGTAAATCCTGGGCAGCTCCAGGAAAAGTTTCTATAACTTCAAAACCCTTTTTTTCAAAAACTTTTTTTAACTTTATTCCTCTTTCAGTTAATTTTCTCATAGGTCCAAGAGTTATAGGAAAAAATTTTATCCCCATTTTAAGCAATTCTTTATCACATTCTCTCAAATGAGGATAATTCTTGTATTTTCTTGAAAGACTAGGCCTTCCTTTTGGCAAGGCAAGAGGAGCATCTATACTTATTATTTTTGGCTTAACTTTTTCTACCTCTTCAATTATTTCTCTATCTTTAAAGAGTGTTAGAGTTTCTGCCTTCATTTTTTCGTCAAGGATGCAAAAACCTGTTTCTCTTTTTTCACTTCCAGCTAAGTCTATTCCAACAACTTTCATGTTAAACCTTTTAAAACGCAACTAGTAGGAGGTTGAAACATTAGCTCGCAAAAAGATTCAAAAATTTCTTCTTGAGAAGTGTTTTCTAAAACACTTTGCCCTCTATAGCTTCTGATTATTATCTTTGTTGAGTTAGATTCTAATTCTTGCATTATAATTTGATTAGAGTTTTGATTAACAAAATTTTCCAAATAATTTTTTATTGTCAAACAATCTATACAATTTCTTGGAAAATAAGCTTTAACTATTGTTATTCCCCTTTCTAAAAAGTATTTTTCCTCGTTTATTCCAAGCTCATAATCTATTATATTTTTCTCAGGAATTCTTATGGTAGAAGCAGTTGGGCTTAAAAACCTTTCAATCCCTATTATTATGCTTGACCCTAACATTAAGAAAATTAGTATCAAGCTCAAAACAGTTACTTGGTTTATCTTTATTTTCACAAGAAATTTATTTTCCTTTAACTTATTTAAATTTAGAGATTATGGTCCTTGAAAAGCTTGTTCCTTTAAAGTTAGCTTTAAAAAACCCTTTAATAATGGTAGTTTATGGAGCAATAATTTCTTTGGCATGTCTTTTTGTCGCTTCTATAATTTTTGAATCTTCTATTGGTTTAATGACAAATCTTTTGATTACAATAGCTTCCCTTCCTTTCATGCTTAATTTAATAAGATATCATGAAGCTAAGGAAGAGGAAATGATAGAAAAGGAGAGCTCACTTTTAAAAAGACATGCAGATGTGCTAAAAGTTTATGCAGCTTTTTCTGCTGGTGTAGTTCTTGCTCTATCTTTAACTTATGTTCTTCTTCCAGAAGAAACAAGCTATAAACTTTTTAAAGATCAAATAGATACTATAAACGCAATAAGAGGAAAAGCAACTTTTGCCGATACTTTTCAGGCAATATTTTTTAACAACGTAGGAGTAATGTTTTTATCTTTCTTACTTTCTTTCCTTTTTGGTGCAGGTGCTGTATTCATAATTTCTTGGAATGCTTCTGTTTTGGCAGCAGCTATCGGTTCTCTAGCAAAAAGTATTGGCGGAGTAAAAGCTTTACCAGTAGCTGCTCTACCTTTTCTTCCTCACGGTAGCTTAGAATTTTTAGCTTTTTTCATAGGAGCGATAGCAGGAGGATTAATTTCCGTTGCGATAACAAGAAGGAAATCAAAAAACTTTTGGTTAATAGTTTTTGATAGCCTAAAACTTCTTTTTGTTTCTATTATAATTCTTGGAATCGCAGCCTTTATAGAAACCATTTCCTTAACGTTATAACATTAATTTCCCAAAACTTAAGTAAGATAGATTCCTGGTTTTCCGTATTTTGCTCTACTTGCTCTATTCTCCGGATCAAATCTTTTTTCATCGGAAGCTCTGAAAACCAATGTTTTCTTAAAACCAAAGTTTTTTGAAAGAAATTCTTCGGCTTCCTTAAAGTATTCATACTCTTGTGGTGAGGCTAAGTATAAGTAGCAATTCTCTTTTTTTCCTGAAAGTTTTATCACTTCTTTCAGATCTTCTAAGGTTTTCTTTAAAATCTCTTCTAACTCCAAAACGTTTTTGTCTACCTTACTTTCATCATAACTTGGCCATTTTTCTGTAGCTATCAAGCTTTTTTTGCCAAGTTTGTGCCAGAATTCTTCGCATAAATGTGGCAAAACAGGAGTTAGAAGCTTAACCATAATTTCTATACTTTCTTTCAAAATTTCCTTGTTACAATTTTCTATTTTGGAATTTCTTTCGATATACCACTTCAAATCATTTGCAAAATCAAACAAGGCATGCTGAACTGCGCTTCTAAATCTCATTTCCTCATAAGCTTGAGTAGAATTTTTTATATGTCCTTGGATTTTACTCCTCAAGAAAAGGTCAACTTTTTTGATTTCTCTTCTCTTAGCTTTCTTTAGATTTTTTATGATTTCCCCTAAAAACTTTATTTTCGACTTATAACTTTCTACACTTTCTTCTCTCCAGTCAGCATCATCTAGCCCTTCATTAGAAGCTATGAGGTTTATTCTTACTAAGTCTGAACCAATTTTTTCAACCAAATCTCTTAAAGGAATTATATTTCCTTTTGACTTACTCATCTTTACTCCAAGAACATTTACGTAGCCGTTGACACCAATAGCTTTTGGCCAATGCTTTTCTTCAAAGATTGCAGTATGGTGGAAAATGTAAAAGGTTAAATGGTTTGGAACCAAATCTTTTCCTGAGTTTCTTAAGTCAACTGGATAGAAATACTCAAACTCTTCTCTCATTTTTTCTATAATTTTTCTATCAAGCTTTGATTTTTTGCTTATTTCTTCTAGGTTTCCTTTTCCTAAGAAAACATAATCAAAAACTTCATCGGTAAGCTTTTCAGCAGAAATATTGTTTTCGTTTATTATCCTTGCTATGGTATAGTAAGCCATGTATATTGTGCTATCCGAAAGGGTTTCAACTTTCCACTCCTTATCCCAAGGTAAATTCGTTCCTAAGCCAGCTTTTCTTGTGCATGCTTTATCCTTAAGCCATTCGACAGTTTTTTCAAATTGTACTCTAACTTCTTCTGGATAGAACTTCATTTTCCTTATGCACTCTAAAGCCTTTTTCTTCCATTCCAAATCTGAATACTTAAGGAACCATTGATTTTCAAGAATTTTTACATGATTCTTTGTTCCACACCTACAAATAACTTTTCCTGTAGATTCCCACATTATTTCAGCGATTCCCTTTTCTACAAATTCTTTTGAAAGTTTTTCTTTGCATTCAGAAACTTTTGAACTTGAATATTCCTGACAATTTTCTTTTAAAATACCCTGGTGAAATTCTTTTTTGTAAACTATGGTAGTTGCTTCATCAAGTTTTTCCTTTTCTTTCTGGCTTTCTATCTTCAAGCTGCTGCAAACTTCTATTGCTGGATGCTCACCAAACCCAGGAGTTTTTATTATAGAGATTGGCTTTATTTTCTTAACCTCTTCTTCTACTCCATACTTTCTAATTTTTTCAGGATTCTTTTGTAATTCATATAAAGCAATCCAGTCATATGGAGCGTGAGAAGGAACAGACATAACTATTCCTGAAGCAGCGTCAGGATCAACAAATTCCGCTGGCAGAATTATGACTTTTTCCTTTGTTTTTGGGTTTTCAACATATTTCCCTATTAATTCTTCACCTTTTATTTTTCCCAAAACTTCAACTTTTTTGAGTTGATCTTTTAATTTTTCGCTCGCTTCTTTACTTATTATCCAAACTTCAGAATCAACTCTTGCTTTTACATATTCTATGCTTGGGTTAACCCAAATATTTGTTACTCCGAATATTGTTTCTGGCCTTAAAGTACCACAAGGCAATATTTCTCCAGAATCAAGCTTAAACTTTATCAAAATAAAGTCTATTGGGCTTTCGCCTTCTCCTTCTAATCTGTCATGATCTCCTGTTGGGCTTTGACATTTTGGACACCATATTAAAGGATGGGTTCCTTGAACTACATAGCCTTTTTTTCTTAAGGTATTGTATTGCCATTCAATAAACCGAGAATAGGTAGGAGTAATTGCAGTTATAAAAGTTCTTCTCCAGTCGATAGAAAAGCCAGCAAGTTTCAAATCTTCTATCCAGCGTTTCATCCAGAATCTTGCGGTAAATTCAGCTCCTTTTTTGATGAAATTTTCTATATCCTTTTTTGTAGCTCTATAAAGCTTGAAAGTTTCTTCTTGTGTCTTATCATTTTGTTTCAACCTTTCTATTGCTCCAAGTATAGGTTCGCCAGTAGCATGAAAGCCTTGAGGATACAAAACGTTAAAACCTTGCATCCTTTTGAACCTAGCATAAGAATCTACTCTAAAAGCAGTAAAAGCTGCTCCTATATGGGGTGCTCCGTTTACATAAGGATAAGGGAATGTTACAAAAAACTTTGGTTTTTGTTTATCTACATTAGCTTCAAAAATTTTCTCTTTTTCCCAAATTTTCTGCCATTTTTTTTCTATTTTAGTTAAGTTAACAATCATAGGTCTCCCTTACAATTAATGAGTAGAAAAAGTTTAGATTTAAAGTTTTAGAACTTGACTGCCAAGCCTCATAATTTTTTCTATGAAATAGCAACTATTTAAAATTTCTCTCATCAATTTTGCAAAATGTTACATTAAAAAAGATAATTTTAAATAGCATA
>JAWBVB010000027.1:0-5655 GCA_039004015.1 Candidatus Aenigmatarchaeota archaeon
CTACTTCTTCGTTTTGTGTTTTTGCAACTTCTACCATCATCTTTGCTGAGGGATGCTCTATTTCCATTTCTTCAAGTATGGTTACTCCATCATTTGTTATTACTATATCTCCAACAGAATCAACTAGCATCTTATCCATTCCTCTTGGTCCTAGTGTGGTTCTGATTGCATCTGCAACTGCCTTAGCAGCAGCTATGTTGTTTCTTTGAGCATCTCTCCCAACAGTTCTTAAAGTACCTTCAGGCAATATTAAGACTGGTTGCCCACCCAACTGACCAATTAAAGCTTTTCCATTAGTCATATCATCCCTCCTAAATTAGAAAATCTTAAATGTGTATGTGGGTATACAAATATTTAAGCTTTACTCTACTTTTTCTTCCATCAACCTTTCCAATTCTTCCACACTTCCTATTTCTGGAATCTCTGATTCTAGAATTACTGGTACTTCTTCCACGGATTTTTTGTCACATTCTTTTGCAACAAAAGCGCACTTAGAAGAAAAAATAAAGGACATTTTTTTAATGTACCAAGCATCTTTCTCTATTTTTTTCATGTTAGTTGAAAGACTTACTATCATTGAAAATTTCTCTTTTCCAACAATCTCAAAAGGAGCAAAATAAGTTGGACTGTTGATCAATCCTATTCTCAAAAATTCTTTTGAAACTTTTTCTTGAAATCGGTTTTTCGGTTTAAGATAAGTTAGTTCGCAAGGTCTAAGGCTAAAAGGAGATTTTAAGTCAACTTTAAGAATTCTTTCTAATTTTCTTAAAGTTTCTAAGGAAGGATTAACTTTTTTGTTCTCTATTTCATAGAGAGCTTTTTTTGTTATTCCAACTAATCTTGAAAGTTCCTCGATAGTAAGGCACAATTCTTTTCTTCTTTTTCTTAATGCTTCTGTATCTATATGGACCACATGCCTTCCTTTTATGGCTTCTATTTCTGGAATCTTTTCTTCCTCCAAAAATTTCTCAAAAAAGTATGGGGTAACAACTGGTAAGTTAAATCTTGAGTATATTATTTCTTTTTTTAAAAATTCCCTGTTTGTTTTCAGTGAAATGATTAGGGGATAGGCAGAAAGAAAGTATGAGATTGTTTTTAGACTTAAGGCTTGCTCTTTTGTTAGACCATCTATATTGATTAAGGCTTTGATCAACATTAAAAACTCTTTCTTTGCTGCTATGTCAAAAGCTCCTTCGCTGACCAAAACTTGGAAGTCATGTGAAAGTAAAGAGTTGACTATTTTTTCGATTAAGAAAGATTTATTAAACATTTGCATCAAATAATTATTGACAAGGAAAGGTTAATAAATGTGCGTGTAGGTATACAAGGGCCTATAGCTCAGCCTGGTTAGAGCAATCGCCTTATATGGCTCGCTTTCGTGAGAAAGCGATAGGTCGAGGGTTCAAATCCCTCTAGGCCCATTTAAATAAGACTTTTTTAATTTAAACTGGAGAAATAGAAGGATAAAAAGCTTGTTTAAATTAATAAAAGGAAAAAAATAAAAAGAGAATATGGAAATAGAAGAAGTTTTCGGTAAAGCCGTTAACCTTTCTCACAAAAATCTAGAAAAAGCACTTGAAGTTTTAAATCTAAGTAAAGAGAAATTGGAAAGAAATATAAAAAGTAAAAAGTTCTTGATTTCGTATAAAAACTTTGACTTGATAATCGATTATAAACCAAACTCAAACCAAATCATTCTTTATTTGGTTCTGAAGAAATGGAGCAAAAAATTGCTTAAAAGCTTAAAAGAAGGGGATGAGTTTAAATCGATGGTTGTTCTCTTGGGAAATACAAAAATTTTAAAAAAGAATTTTGATATAAGAATAGGTGCATTTGGCATTCCAAGTTCTGAGCTTGTAAGGGCAGTGATTAAACATAGTTCATGATTTTTCAATCATCTCCAATATTTTTTTGGGTAGTAAATCTCTATTCTTTTTTGTAACCTCAATAACTTCACCAAAATCCTTAAATTTTCCAACAAAGCTTCTATGTAATACTGCAATTAAGGGTTTTTCTGAAAGAATAACTTGAGTTAGTTTTTCTCTAAATTTTTGGCTGAAAAATTCCATCTTACCTATTTCATCTATTGCTATTATATCACATTCCTTAAGAGCAAAATCCATTGCTTTTAAAGCAATTCTTTCAAATTCTTCAAGGTTTATTCCATAACTTCCAAGCTTTGGACCAATTTTTATATCTTTGCTTGCTAAAACTCCAACTTCATTAGAATAAATATCCTTAACACAAAAACCAACCCTTTTTCCCTTTTCTCTTATTTCAGGAGTAACAAAACCACCGACTTTCTTTTTTCTTTCTTTAAGTACGGATAAAACTTTTTCTAAAACGGTTGATTTTCCAATTCCTGACATTCCTGTTATAAATATTTTCATAATTTTCTGTTAGGGTTAATTCGTTTTAAATTTTTATGAGCAAAAATTGATTAGATTTTTCTATAAATTTTAGTCTTATTCAAGCTTAGTTTTTTGGACGAGGAGAGAATTTAGAACGATCGAAAAATAAATTGGTATAAAAAGTAAAATAGCGGGGGCACGATTTGAACGTGCGACCTTTCCCCCAGATTTAGTCTGTCCGGGTGTCGTATGAGCAGCCATTATGAGCCTTTCGCGAAAAGTCTCGGCGAGCACTCCAGGCTGCTCTACCCCGCTTTCGTTTATCTTTATATATTGTTTTAAAGTATGTTTATATATTTTTACCAAAAAAGTGGTAATTTTATTTTCATTTCTCACTTTCAAAGTTGCAAACCTAATTATTTTAGTAAAAATTTCTTTTTTATTATGTATAAAGAGATAAAGTATTTTGAAAAGAGTTAAAGATTATGTTAAAAGTTATTTTACATTACCTTGCCTCCTTGGTGGTGTTACAGGTACTGCCCTAGGTTATTGGGGTTCCTTAACTGCAGTCTCTCTTTATGATATAATAACAAGCAAATTACCACAAGCTATACAAACAGGTAATTTAAACGTTTTTCTTTATTCAAATTACTGGGATACTGCAGGGAAGATAGCTTTTGTAAGTGGAATTGCAGGTTTAATCTTAGCAAGAAGGATTGAAAAGTCAACAGTTTCTTTTCTTAAAAAGGTTTTAAGGTGAAGCAATGCTTTCGCTTGTTGCTGAGCCAGAAAAAACAATAAAAAAAGATGAGTTTTTGGAAGTGTTTAGGGAACTTGGATTGAACGAATATGAAACAAGGGTTTACTCTACTTTACTATTTCTTGGTTCCTCAAAGGTTGGGAAAATAAGCAAAATATCAAAAGTTCCGCAATCAAAAATTTATGGCGTACTAGAAGAACTTACTCAAAAGGAATTGGTTGAAATTTTTGATGGAAGGCCAAAGGAGTTCAAAGCAGTTCCACCAAAGATAGCTCTAAGGAACCTTTTAGAGAAAAAGGAAGAAGATCTTAAAATTCTTAAGAATAGGTTAGAGTTTTTAATAAAAGCTCTTAAACCTTTTGAAATTGATGAAGAATTTTGTGAAGGTATTTGGGTACAAAAAAACGAGAAGAGTTGGGAAGTTTTGAACAGATTCTCTAGCATGTTAGAAGATTGTAAGAAGTATGCTTTTGATATAACGAGAGATTTTTCTCTAACTTCTTCCTTTAGAGATTCTTTAAGGAAATGCGTAAGGAATGGTGTAAAGGTTATGGCTATAAGTACAACAAAAATTACAAAAGAAAATTTTTACAAGATTAAATGGTTTTGTGATAGTGGTTTAAAATTAAAAGTGTTTGAAAGTGAAAATCATCCAAGAGTTTTGATAATAGATGGAAAAGAAGTTGGGATAAAACTTGAAGTTGACTCAAAAAAATTTTACTTCCAATTTCTTTGGTCTAGAAATAAGTCTTTGGTTAAAGTTTTTGATAATTATGCAAAAACTTTGTGGAAAATTGCTAAACCGTTAAGAGTATCCAGAGATTGAGATTATTCTTGTTTTCCCTTTCATTCCTTTTTTCACTTCTTTCGTTTTTATTAGCTTAACTTGGTTAAGATGTTTTATAAAATTTCTAAAAGCTCTATCGCTAACAGGCTTTTCAACTCTTTTACAATATTCTTCATACAATTTGCCTGAACTCAAACTTTTTTTCTCTTTCAGTATTTCAAGAATAACTCTTTCATTTTCGCTTACACTTTCCTCTAAGATTTTTGGTTTTACAGGTTCAACTTCAAGCAAAACTTTTTTGACATGCAAAACTTTAAGCTTATCTGAATTTTCACTTTCTGCTAACCTACCTGCTCCAAGCAAGCATTCCAAGCCAACTCTTACATCACTCCCTTTTTTAACTGTAAAGTTTGCCACTAGAATAGATACTCCTTCTTCAACCGAATGAAAAGCTTTTTTTATTCTTTCCTCAAGAATATCCTTCATCTCTTGCAAGTTGTATGGTTTGAATTCAATTTCTTCTATTCTCAAGCTACTTTTTATTCTTGGGTCAAGCTTAACAAAAACATCTTTAAAGTTTGAAATAAAAACAAGGCAAACTGGGTTTTTTAAGTACTGATTTATTCTCAACAAATCGTAAAGGACTTCTTCACTTTTGAAGATTAGTTGATCTACCTCATCTAAACAAACTACTAAACCTTTTTTCGTCTTTCCTAAAAATTCGATTAACCTTTCAAGAACTTCATCTTTGCTTATCCCTCTTCTTGGAACAAATATTTCCAACTCGTTTGCTATCTTTGTGAGAATAGAAAGAGCAGTATTATAGCTCCAACAATTTATGTAAATTGTTTTCACACTTTCGCTAAACTCTTCAAACTCACGAAAAACAAATTTAACAACATGAGTTTTTCCTATTCCTGGTGGACCAAAAATGAAGGTGTTTTGTCCTGCTAGGCCTTTTGCTACTGGCATTAAATTTCTTGCTATTTGTTTTATCTTATCTTCTCGATGAGGCAAAAAGTCTGGCAAATAATCTGGAGATAAAACTTCTTCATTTTTAAAAATTTTTGATTCATAAATTTCTGAAAATTTCATAGAACTTCCTTCAATTTTTTAATAGATTCTTCTCTTGTTTTAATTAAGTATGGGCCAAGTCTTGGACCTTTTTCTACCTTGAAAATAATTTTATACAGAAGCTTGAAGAAACTTGTTGGATCTATTCCATAACTTCTTGAGATTTCAAAAATTTTTGTCTGCATTTTTTCCCCATCTTTTTCTTTTTCTAGATTTTTAATGAGCTCTTCTATCGCTTTTTTCTCTTCTTCAGAGATTTCTACTTTAGCTTCTATTTTTTCATCCTTAACCCAGTTCTTTGCAAACTTAAGTTTTTTCTTTAAATCTTCAATCAATTCTTTATCAATCTTATCAGTCAACTTCATTTCTTTCAATTTCTCTACGGCAAATTTCAATTGATTTTTTTCTGGTAACATTCTTGCAACTTCAACAAGTCTTGAGTAGGAAATGTGTAAAGATGGTTTTTTAGGTGGGTTGAGGAAATATACGTATTCAAAAAGCCTTTTTGCATTTTTTAAATCTCTTTCATTTTCAACTTTTTCCAGCCCAAAATAAATTCTTTCAAGTTTGTTAAGTTCGTCCATGTATTTTGGAATATCGCTAATATCAAGTTCCCTTGTCCCTTCAAATCTTTTGAACATTAAAAGAATTAAACTTTGAACGCTGCCATACCGAAACCAAAC
>JAWBVB010000028.1:0-5653 GCA_039004015.1 Candidatus Aenigmatarchaeota archaeon
TAAACAAAATCATACTCAGCCAAAGCAGCATCTATGCTATCGAAAATAAATTTCAAGCTTGGTTGAAATTTAAGCTCAGGTACTGTTATTGCGTTAAATCCTGCTAATAAACATGTTGCTTTCATTACTCCGTTTTCAGCTATACAAACAGCTTTTACCTTATACTTTTTCGAAAAGTTTGGTAAGGAAGGTAGTTTGTTTCCTGCTTCTCTTGTTATTATATAGTTTGCTGGTGGCAAACCATCTTTAATTCTTTTTTCATTAGCAGGATGAAATTCTATAAGCTCTCTCGCTCTATCTAAAAACTTTTGAACAAGCTCTGCACTTCTTTTTGCTTCTGGTTCTAAAGGTTCAACTTTTTTTACCTTTTCTCCTGTATAATAAGGATCAGAATCTGTTATTTTATCACTTAGCTTTTCTTTTATTATCAGAACTGCTCTGTGTCCATAAGTCCGCATAAAAACAAAAGGTACGCCAATATTAACTTGCTCGTTTATTGTTCTTGTAATTTCATCCAAACCAGAGAAGTTTCTTCCTATATGTCTGTCTAAAACTGTTAATTCTTTATCAACAGTAGCAAAGTTACACCTTACTGCCAAATGCCCTTCAGTATAAGGAATGTTTGCTCCAACAGCTTCTAAGGGACCTCTTTTTATTTCAAGTTTGTACGGGTTAAAACCAAGCAAGGAAATATTTGCTATATGACTTACACTACTTCTTGTCAATTCGTTCCAGTAAGATTTTTTAACAAGAACTATTTGACCAAGCAAACCTTTGGATGCAAAATAATCAAGATTAGGTTTTTTTGCCTCGCTTAAAGGAGTTTTATTGTTTATAGGTAAATCAGCTAATCCATCAATAACTAAAAAAACAATCTTTTTCTTTAAATTTTTCTTCATATAAATAAATTAGCAGCAATAATTTAATAAATATGGAAATTCCTGTTGTTATAACTCATAACGATACAGATGGAATAATTTGTTTATCTTTATTCTTCAAAAAGTTTGGGAGTAAAGCTAATGTTTATTTTTCTTCACCTTCTAACATCAAAAAAACTTTGTTTTCTTGCATAATCCAGCAAAAATTAGGAAAACTTTACGTTTTTGATATCTCTGCTGACAGCAAATCGCTTCTTTTATCCTCCCTTTTTGAAAAAGCAATTTGGATAGACCATCATATTTGGCCAAAACAAGAAGAATATAAAAATGTTGAGGTTTTTGTGGATAGCTCAAGCCCTAGTGCCTCACAGCTTGTTGGTAAGTATTTTGGAATAGAATCAAGCTTGATAGGAATAGCTAATGAAATAGATAGAAATGAAATTAAAAGTGAGGAAGCTTTGTTCTTAAGAGATTTGATAGCTGCAATCAAGTTTACTCGTTCTTACCATAAGCTAAGGAGTTTAGCTAGAGATTTAGCTTTTTCTGGAATTGAAAAGTTTGAACAAAACAAAAGTATTGCTATGCTTTTGAAAAAATATTATGAGTGGAAAAAAAGAGCAGAGGAAGATGTTTTGAAAAAAGTTAAGGTATTCGAGTTGAACGGAAATAAAATAGCAGTTTACGAATCTAATAATCCAATACCAGTTCACATAATAAACGACAAGCTCAAAGAACATTTTAGTGCACCTTTTGACTTTGTTGTGGCAATATTTCATAAGGTTGACGAAGTCAAAAACTCTATTCTCACAAAACTTGAATTAAGAAGTCACACAGAAAAGGATGTTTATAGAATAGTTAACATTTTCGGTGGTGGTGGTCATACAAAAGCAGGAGGAGCAAGCATAAAAGGCTTTTTATCAACAGAAAAATTCCTAGAAACTATCAAAAACTTACAGTTTTAAATCGTTAAGCATTTGTTTCGAGTATTCGTTCAATTTTTTACAAATTTTTATTCTTGCAACAAGAATTTTATCTTTTAATTTTTTATTGTGTTTTGCAAGTTTTTCTGCTGATAACACAGCTAAATAAGCTGAGTAAATCTCTAACCAGAAAAAGGCTCTTTCAGCAGCTTTTTTAACTTCTTCCAAGTTTTTTGAATTTAAAGCTATGTTGCGCCATTTCTTGTATTTTTCTGTGCAAAACTCTAGCTCATTCCCTTTCATAGTCACTATTTTAAAGTGATAAATATTTAAATATTACTACTTAAAAGGAGTATTATAAACTATTTTGTTTTAATTACAAAATTATAGAATATGAGAGTTTTGATTAAAATCATTTTAAGCATTCTTTTAATTGTAACTTCCCTTATTTTCTTATGGATAATAAGCTCACAATCTCTTTTACTAGGTTATGCAGGAAGCTTTGTTTTAGGTATAGGAAGTGTTTTAAGCTTTATCTTAGGTTTTTGTTTTCTTTTTCTTGTTTTAGCTCAACTTAAAAGAGGAGAAAAACCATGGACAGAAGACTATATTTCTAAAAAAATTGAAGAGGAACTTTATAAAGTGGGACCTCATGAAGACAAAATCATATTTAAATGTGGAGAAATTGCCTCAAATCTCAAGAAAAGAGGCATAGAAGAAGGAACTTTAACCTCAAGGGGAACTTACATAGCATACGAAGCTTGGATAAGAGGAATAAAAAAAGCAGCAGAGTTATTTTTGAAAAAGTATCCGAATCAAAAATCTTATTTAATAGGTTTATTGGCAAAAATTGATGAGGTTGTTTATCCACAAGATTTTGATAAAATACTGGAAAATTTTGCAAAATTTACAGAAGAATATAAAAAACTTGGGTTTGACTATTTTCCTTCACAAGCTTTAAAAAGATTAGCCAATATTATAGAAATGTATGCAAGAAGAAAACATAGAGAAAATTCTTAGAAAAATTAGCCGATATGTAAAATTAGTGGAAGAAGAAACACAAGCTACATTAGAATTTGTGAGAATTAATTTTTTAGTTAGTGGTGCAAGCCTTCTTCAAATGCTTAAATCCGGGAAAATAAATGAAGAAGAATTTAATGAAGCATGGGAAAAACTGAAAATAATTTACCGAATAAGTATGTACCGACCTATTTTAGATTATGAAAGAGAAATAGAAAATGCGATCTTTAAAGAAAAGGATAAAATAATTAGAGGTTTATATAAAAATTTAAAGAGTAAAAATTCTGTTATTTGCTAAAGGAGCAACAGCCTCAAAACCTTTTTCTTTAAGCTCAGAAGCAAACTCTTGTGTATGGTCACCATGTATACAAAAAACCTTTTCAGGAGAAACTTTTTCTATAAAATCAAACAAACCTTTCCTTCCAACATGAGAAGAAAAGTCAAGCCTTTTAACCTGCATTTTTACCTCTAAGTTAAGTTCTTCGTTTATGTACCTACCAGTTTCAAGTAGTGTTTTTCCAGGAGTACCTTCTAGCTGAAAGGAAGTAAGAACAAGACTACAATCTTCTCTTGAATAAAGCCTTTTTATATACTCAACTATTGGTCCACCAGAAAGCATCCCGCTAGTTGAAAGTATAACACAAGGCTCTTTTAAAATCCTTTTTCTCATCTTTTGGCTATTTACATACTCTACTTTTTCCAAAGCTTTATCCAAGCTTTTTGGGTTTTTTAACAAGCTATTGTACTTGTTTATTATTGTTATGGCTTTTTTTGCCATTCCATCGATAAAGACAGGGTAATCTATTCCATAAGAATCGAGAACGAGCAAAATTTCATCTATTCTTCCAACAGCAAAACCAGCTATCAAACATATTCCATCTCTTGATAAAGTTTCCCTTATAGTTTTTATAAGCTCCTTTTCTTGCTCTTTCCTTTCAGGATGGTCTCTATCACTATAAGTACTTTCTGTTATAAGAATGTCTACTTGTGGCAAGTTTAAGTCTGCTTTTTTCAAAAGTCTTGTTTCTATGGTGTTAAAATCGCCTGTATAAAGTAAAGTTTTTTCACCAAAGTCAATAAAGATCATGGCAGAGCCAGGAATATGACCTGCATCAAAAAAATTTATTTCGCTTTTGTGAATATTGAAACTTTCTCTGTAGTTAACAGGTAAAAAGCTTTTTATTGTCTTTTTCACCTCTCTTTTTCTAAAAGGTAGTTCAACTCCTTCTTCTCTACTCACTTTTATAGAGTCAAGTAGAAGAAGCTCAACCAATTCTTTGTTAACGTTTATAGCAAAAATTGGGCATGAGTTGGAATTTTTAAAAAGTATTGGTAAACCTCCTGAATGGTCTAGATGTGAATGGGAAAGAAACAAAGCATCTATTGGTTGGGGAACAGGTAAAGGAAATTTTGGAGGAATCTCCTGAATTTTTGTCCCATAATCTAAAAGAATTTTTTCTATTCCATTATCAATAAAAACTCCAGAAGCTCCTACTGTATTTAAAGCTCCCAAGAAATTAAGCTGAATCATACATTAATTTAGAAAGAAGGAGTTAAAGTATTTTTTGGAAATTTGAATTCTTTATGTAATACAGTAGTGAGATGAGTTTGAACATAAACTTGGAACTTATTTGATTTCCTTTTTATTGTCTTTATCGTTAAACGTTACATCAATAAACTTTTAAAATTAAAATCTTATTAGAGAGTTAAGATGAAAGAAAAGCCTTTATTTAGAGCAAAAGTCGAAAAATGTCCTGAATGCGGTAGCCAGAATATAATAAAAGATTACGATAGAGGAGAAGATGTGTGTAGCGATTGTGGACTTGTTGTAAAACAAGAGATTTACGATGAAGGTCCTGAATGGAGAGGTTTTGATAAAGAGGAAACAGAAAAAAGATCTAGAGTGGGAGATCCTCTAACTTATAAAATTCATGATATGGGCTTAACAACATCGATTGGTTATTTGAACCGTGATGGTTATGGAAAACCCTTAAAACAAAAACAAAAAGCAACATTTTCTCGATTAAGAAAATGGCAGACAAAAATAAGAATTTCTGATTCTAAAGAACGAAGTTTGGCTACAGGTTTGGCTCAACTTACTAAGATAAGCGAGAGTCTTAATCTACCAAAAAATGCCATAGAAAATGCTTCATTAATATTTAGAAAAGTTGTAAAAGAGGGGTATTCACGTGGAAGGTTTACTCAAGGACTTGTTACTGCTAGCATTTATCTCTCATGCAGGCAATTGGGAATACCTAGAACACTCAAACAAATTTCTGAGGTTTCTGGTCTTAAGGAAAAAGAGATAGGAAGAAACTATAGAGCTATAGTGAAAGAATTGGGTTATCAACCACCTCTTTCTTCTCCTTCCGACTATATTTCTAAACTAATGAACGAACTTAATAGATCTGGTAAAACAGAAGAAGTAACTTATAAAATACTTTCAGCCGCTCAACAAGCTAGGCTAACTCTTGGGAAAGCTCCTACTAGTTTAGCAGCAGCAGCTACTTATATAGCTTCTCTTTTAACAGGAGAAAGGATAACTCAGAAAGATTTGGCTGAGAAAATGAAATGCACAGAAGTTACGATAAGGAACAGGTATAAAGAACTTGTAGAAAGACTTATGTTTATAGTTGAACTTTAAACAATAGAAAAATCAAAATTTAATAAAGGGATGGTGAAAAAAGTTAAAGAATTTTAGCCGAAGTTAGAAAAAGTTATATTTTCTTTTTTATAATGAATCTATTTCTTCTTATTTTTGTTCATTATTTTCGTTAATATGATGTTAATTTATTTTTCTCTAGTGTCTGATATAGCTGCTTACATTAGTAAGTA
>JAWBVB010000029.1:0-5648 GCA_039004015.1 Candidatus Aenigmatarchaeota archaeon
GTTACTAAATTCTTAAGCTCGCTTATCTCTTCTATATCTTTTACTTCTCCTAGATAATGTAGAATATGCATTACCAAACCCTTTTTAAAAGCTCTTATCGCAACCAAGTATTCTTTATTTCTCATAACAACTTTTCCTATAGCAACTTTATTAGCTATTCTTAAAGCTTCAACAAAAAGAGAATAAGCTTTTATTCCTGTCTCTTCAGGAGCAATATAGTAGCTTTTTTCTAAGAATATTGGGTCTATTTGAGAAGCATCAACGAATTCTTGAATTTCTATTGCTTTTGTTGTTTTTAGCCTGAGCTTTTCTAAGTCTTCTTTTTTAATTATCACGTACTTTTCTTTTGTTATCTTGTATCCTTTCTCTATATCTTCGTAGGCAACTTCTTTCTCGCATTTTGGACACCATCTTTTATAAACCAAAGGAGTTCCGCATTCTTTATGTAAGTTGTTAAAAGAGATTACTCTACTCTCTGTTGCAGGGTAAATTTTTATTGGAATATTCACTAAGCCAAATGATATGCTTCCTGAAAATATTGCTCTCATTTTCCCACAATTTAAATTATGTGATATAATTTAAATCTAACTTTTTTGCATAATTCACAACTTCTTTAAACTCTTCTTGAGTAATACTTCTATTTATATCAATCTGTTCAAGAGCCTTAAACTCTGGCCTGTATTGGTCCATTATATTAACAATACACTTATCCTTAATGTTTTTTGCAATCCATTCCAATACTGGCTTGCTACAACACTCAACATGATTGGGTAAAATTAAATGCCTAACAGTTAGTTCAGCTTGATTAGAAGCTATCAAATGATTTCTTGAAACTATCTCAAAATAATTTTTTACTTTTGAAAGTCTAAGAGCACATTCATCATTTCCGTACTTAAAATCTGGCAAGTAAAGATCAACAATTCCTTCAAGAATTTTCATAGTCTTTTCGCTCATATAAAAGTTAGAGTTCCAAACTACTGGAATATTAGCATTGCAATATTTTAAGCTTTCAAGAATTGTTAAAAGATTAGGTGTAGGCTCACCACCAACAAAATTAACGTTCCTACAACCTTGTTCTCTTCTTTTTTCCATGATTCTTGCTAGTTCTTTTGGAGTAATCAAATAGCCTGACTCAAACCATTGACTTATAGTCCAATTCTGACAATACTGACAATGAAAGTTGCAGCCCATGAAGAAAAGTGTATGGCTTGGAGTAATATGGGCCTCTTCTCCGAGGTGAATATTTTCAGAAGATATTAATGCTTCTTTCCCAACTTTACACTCGCCTTTTTCTCCTTTAAGCCTGTTAACCTTACATTTTCTCTCGCATAGTTCGCAAGCTTCCATTATTTCTCTTGTAAGCATAATTTTTAAGTCAATTAAAGAATAGCGAGGGACTTCAAGTTCATTTAACTTCATTTTTTTCTTATCGCATACTTCTTTAATTTCATAAAATTTTTTCATAAGTTGAGAATGAGTTTCCCAGAGCTCTTCAGAGCTTAAGCTTTTTTGGAAATCAAAAACAATTCTTCTAGCTATTTGAAAATTTGCCCAAGCTTGATTTTCAACAGTTTTAACATACCTTGGCAAAATTTTTTTAATTATAGGATTTTCTAAGGCTCTTGCTGCGTCTGGTCTTATAAGATAAAAATAACTAACCATATCAATCTTTATAAACAAGCTTTAATTAGTCCATCAAATAAAGGAGCAGGCTTTAATGGTCTTGACTTGAATTCTGGATGGGCTTGAGTAGCTACAAAATATTTGTGATTGGGTAGTTCTATGAATTCAACAAGTCTTCTATCAGGAGAGACTCCAGAAAAAACTAGGCCATTTTTCTGTAGAATTTCATGAAACTTTGGGTTTACTTCATATCTATGTCTATGCCTTTCGCTGATTCTTTCCTTTTTCCCATAAAGTTTCCAGACTAAACTTCCTTTTTTAAGAATAGCTGGATAGGCTCCTAGTCTCATGCTTGCTCCATACCTTGATTCTTTCAGTATTTTTTTCTGTTCAGGCAAAATATCAACAACAGGATAAGGAGTTTTTGGGTCGAATTCTGTACTATTAGCATTTTTTAGTTTGCAAACGTTTCTTGCAAACTCAACCACCGCTAACTGCAAACCTAAACATAAGCCTAAGAAAGGGATATTTTTTTCTCTTGCATACTTTATAGCTAAAATCTTTCCTTCTATTCCAGTTTTTCCAAAACCACCTGGAACTATAATTCCATCAACAGAATCGAGAATAGAAAGCTTTTTTTCATCTTTTTCAAATTCTTTAGAATCAATCCATTCTATTTTTGCTTTAACATTATTGTTCGCTGCTGCATGCTTTATTGCTTCTATAACAGAAATGTAAGAATCTGGTAAACGATACAAGCCAATGTCAAAATACTTTCCGACTATACCAATTTTCACAACTTTCTTTGCTTTGTTCATTTTTTCAACAAATTTTTTCCACTCATTTATCTTAGATGTTTTTGCCTTAAGATTTAGCATCTTCAGTATTTTATCTCCAAACCTTTGTTTTTCAAATATCAAAGGTACTTCATAAACATTCTCAAGATTTGGGTTTGAAATTATGTATTCTTTTTTAACACTGCAAAAAAGAGAAAGCTTTTCTTTCCTTACATCATCGACAGGCTCTTCTGACCTACAAACCAAAAAATCAGGTTGGATTCCTATCTCTCTTAATTCTTTTATAGAGTGTTGTGCAGGTTTTGATTTCATTTCACCTAAACTTTTTACTACCGGTAAGTAAACCACATGAATAAAAATGACTTTTTCTCCTTCAAACTTCATTTGTCTTGCAGCCTCCAAAAACAAAACATTTTCATAATCTCCTACAACTCCACCAATCTCAACCAAAACAAAATCTACTCTTGTTTTTTTAGCAACATCTTTAATTCTTCTTTTAATTTCATCAGTTATATGAGGAATAGGCTGAACAGTTTTTCCTAGATATTCTCCTCTTCTTTCCTTTTCTATTACAGTATAATAAATTTGTCCAGTAGTTATGTTATGTTCTTTGCTTATGTTTGTGTCTAAAAATCTTTCATAATGTCCTAGGTCTTGGTCAATTTCTCCTCCATCTTCTGTTACCCATACTTCACCATGTTCAGTAGGTCTTAAGGTACCTGCATCCATGTTAATGTTTATCCCCAGCTTAAGGCTGGTATGGATCGATTTTAATTGCTGTAACAGTATATCCTTTTAACTCCAAAACCTTACCGATGGAGGCTGTAGTGATTCCTATAGGCTTGTTTTAATTTGCCCAGACCACTAATAACCCCACCGGTAACAAATATGTAGTAAGTTAACCTTACCACCTCCTATAATTTCATTTTTCTCTGAAAGTGCAAGAACTTTTATTTCTCTTACTTTTTCTTCATCTTTTTTTCTGCATGGACGAAAAGAACTTTCACTTTTTTCTAGCATTTTTTTTAAGTTAATTTTTGTGCCTTGAATAAACTCCCTTAACTCTTCAAATAAATTTTGTAGGACTTGTATTTGCAAAATATATTTTGTCATATTTTTTTCTATGAATTATAAGAATTAATATCTTTTTCTTTTTTTCCAGAACTTATCGTAAATCTTTCTGAACCAATAAACTTTAGTTCTTTTCAAGCTTTGCTTGACATGAAAAAACCTTTTTTTAACTCTAACCATAACCTCACTTATAAATTAAATTTAAAACTTTTATGATTAAAAAATCAGTTCCTGAGTATAGAGTATAAAGAATTTCATAACTAGCATAGCTAGTGTTCAAATGCACTAAAGCTTCTGCCTTTCCTGTTTTTTTGTTAACGTTTAGTGCTTCAGAATAACCATAACCATAAGAACTCTCTTCTTTATCGTCTATAAGAATGGAAGTGTCTGAAGGGGTTAGGTTTATGTCATTCATTTTAAAGTTTATTAATTTAATAAGCTTGCTTGTATTTATGAATTCTGGATTTTCTCTACTTCCTTTCTTTAAAATTCCAACTCTTATAAACTCGTTTTCCAAAACAATTTCATTTTCTCCATCATCATCTAAGTCATATTCTCTAGCTATTGCATTTTTTCCAGAAATTAGAACAATATTACCTTCTTTCAAGATCATTGGTTCTAAGGAGTAACTTTTTGGTAAATAGTAAAATTCGATACTGTTTGTTTTTTCATTTACTTTATATTCACCATCTATAACCTTTAAGGAAATTAGCCTTAGACTTCCCACACCTTCTGAAGCAACTTCCTCTATATTTTTTGCTATCAGCCTTAAATTTTCCCATGCCTCATTGATTATAGAAGATTCTCTTGCCCTTTCTATTATAGGCATGCCTAGAAAAAGAACTAGAACAATTCCGGAGAATACTATCAAAAAAACCATAAGGTAAGATATTAAAGGGCTAACCCCTTTTAACATCTTCTCACTTCTATTATCGGCTTATTTTCTTTAGTTGTTCCACAGTGTTCTATACAAATCCTATTTATTCCTGGGCTAAAAGTTTCACTTCCTTTTATCAAAATTTTATCATTTCTAAAAACCAATGAGATTAGGCTGGAATCCTTTGAATAAAGTGAAAAAGCTTGCGAAGGCAAGCCATATTTTTCTACTGAATAAATTTTATTTTTAATTTGTTCACAAGTGCCGTTAGTAAAAGTTAAAATAAGGTTCGTTCCCTCAACTTTTTGTTTAACTTCAATTTTATAATCTTCTTGATTTTCAGAGGAAAAAGAAATAAAGTTCAAGTCCTCTCTTTTTCCTGAATGTATTAAGCTTGCAAACATCTTTTTTTCAAATTCTTCTTCCTCATAAGTACAAACATAGAGATGGGATAAGTTTGTAGGGTAACCTATCAAATGAACATTTTCTTCTACATTACCATTAATTTCACCAATTACATAAAAATCGTTGCTTTTATTTTCTCCCAAATGATAAGCAAACCTAAAGGTTACATAACTTACTCTATTTTTAGCATTAAGCGAAGTAGTTAAAAAGAAAAATATAAAAATTGAGAAAATACAAAAAACGATTTTTCTCATATTTAATTTTTGATTTTTTTATTTAATTAAGCTCGTAGTGCTTCAAAACTTTATCCCTAAGCTTTGTTTTTTCTTTTTCTAGAATAATCTCAAAAAAGACTATAAGCTTAGTTTTTCCTGTTTCAGCTTCTACCAAAACTTCTTCTTTTTCCTTAGAAAAAGGAGTTTCATAATAAATTTTTAAAGTATAGTTTGCATTTTCTGCTGGAAGAGTAAAGTTTGTGTTTACTTTTTCTCCGTCTTCTATTTTTCCAAATTCACTGAAAGAATTGTTAAGAGTTATGTTAAGGAAAATTATATCATTCCCTAGAAGATTCTTTAAACTAATGTTCAAATTACCATTTTCCGCAAGAACCTCTAACAGGCGCAAATTTAAGTTTAAAGCCTTCCTTCTAAAAAAGCTTCTTGCAAAAACAGCAAAATTCTCTAGGTTTTTCGTTATATTTTCTTTTTCGTAGAGTGAGAATTCCACGCTCTTTATCATTTCTTCCTTAACGTTTTCGAACTCAAAGAAAATAGTTTTATCTTCTTTAATGTGTGGAAAACTTGCATTTATCTTTATTAAAGCAAGGATTGTTACAAAAATTATTGCAACTATTAAGAAGGCTTGACCTTTCATTT
>JAWBVB010000003.1:0-18544 GCA_039004015.1 Candidatus Aenigmatarchaeota archaeon
ACACCTTTTTGTCCATGCCTACTTGCAAACTTGTCTCCTATTTCAGGAATTTTCAAGTCTCTAACTACAACTTTTACAAGTTTAGTTCCGTCTATGGTTTCAGTTAAAAATACTCTGTCAACGATTCCTGAATCTCCATGTCTTAGTCTGACAGAAGTTTCCCTTATATTTTCAATTCCTGTGACAAATTGGTCCATTGAACCTAAAAATCTCAAGGGTGAAATTCTTCCTATAAGAACGTCATCTGAATGAACGAGAGTTTCAGGATTAATTATTCCATCTTCTGGTAAATGCTTGTAAGCATCTTCTCCTGCATATCCCCTTACTCCTGGTTCAGGAATACCTATTATATCTTCTTGTCCGCCCATGTATCTCTTTTGCTCAGCCTCATAAGTTCTGAACATATACGACCAAAATAAACCTCTCTGTAAGGAGTTAGCGTTTATAACTATAGCATCTTCCATATTATAACCTTGGAAAGAAGCAACAGCAACTATAACATTGGCTCCGCTTGGATGTTTTTCATAATTTATAATCTTATGAGCATAGGTTTGAACTATCGGAACTTGTGGATAAATCATACAGTTTGACTTTGTATCAACCCTACTAAGATAATTTGTTATGAATAGGCCGATCGATTGACCAATCATTTTTGCTCCGTAATTTACCCTATCACCTCTATTAAATTCTGGGTAAGGAATGAAAGAAGCAGAAAGGCCAAGAATTAAAGAAGGGTCTAATTCTAGGTGGGTATGTTCTGGTGTTAAATTTTCTGGTCTAAGAGCTATATAGGCATTTTCTTCTTCTTCTGCGTCTAAGTATTCGATAATTCCATTCTTGAGTAAATCATCCCATTTCATCTCGCCTTTCTTTAATTTTTCTATGTGTTCTTGAGTTAATTTTGGTTTTCCATTTTCTACAATTATTAGTGGCCTTCTCACTCTTCCAGAATCAGTTAAAATTCTTATCTCATCATGTTCTTTATAATAAACAACATTAACTTGGTTTGAAATGAGTCCATTCCTTCTTTCATTTCTAATTTTCTCAACTAATTTTTCTGGTTCATTAGTTGAGCCTATATACTTTCCATCTAAAAATATGTCGGTCATTCAACCACCTTTTATTATATTTAAAACAGCTTTTCTCTCTTTTTCACCTAAGCCGCTAGTTACTTCAGCCATTAAAGCTAAATATTTTCTCAATCCTATTGTTGCACCTTCAGGTGTTTCGCTCGTACACAGTTTACCAAAATGAGTAGGATGAAGCTCCCTTGCTTCAAAATGTTCTTGGGTTGAGGTTAAAGGTGAAAGCACATTTCTCATATGAGACAGAGTTTTTATGTAACTACTTCTTTCTAATCTTTGGCTTACTCCTGTTCTTCCACCAACCCATGATCCTATTGCTAAAGCAGAAACAATTTGATTTGTTAAAACATTAGATTCTACTATTGCTTGTAAGGGAGGTAACCTACCTCTTTTTGTCAATTTTTGATAGTTGTAAGTAATTCTTGTTATAAGACCCCATTTTCCAAGAAGTATGGACCTAAGTAAAATTTCTAACAAATCACCAGCAAGCTTAATTCTTTTGTTTGAATAATGGTCTAAATCATCTTCTTCAATTTTACCTAAGTGTAGTCTGATAAGCTTACTAGCAGCCTTTGCTAGAAAAATGGCTTTTTCAATCCTATTCTCAGGATTTTGACCTAAGTGAGGGAGTAAATATTTGTCTATAAGTTTTGTTGCTCTATCTATCCTATATTCCTTTTGAGGTATTTTCAGGTGTTTTCCTATTTCATCCAAGGCTTCGTTTCTTGTAGAAACCCCAGCTTCATAAAGATTAATATAGAATTCTTCTTGAACTTCTGGATTAGAAGAAATAGCAGTAACTATATCTTTATCTGATTCTAAGCCTAAGGCTTTCAAAAGAATAACAAGAGGCAGTCTTGTTATATTGGCAAAACTTATAAATATTAGACCATCGTTCTTTCTTTCAAGTAAATGTCTCTGGACATAACCATCTTTTTCAGAATGAATTCTTGCGATTTCAGAAATGTTTCCTGTATCAACTTTGGAAACGATTATTCTATTTGGAGCTATTTCTTCAACAAGCACAAGAATTCTCTCAGTACCGTTGATTATGAAGTATCCTCCTGGGTCTTCTGGGTCTTCTCCGGCTTCTATAAGCTCTTGTCTTGTCATAAAGGATAAAGGACAAATTTTTGACTTTACCATTACTGGCATATCACCAAAATTAACGACAACACTTTCACTTTCTATATTGTTTAAAATTGGTGTCATTTCAACATACATAGGAGCAGCATAAGTAAGGTTTCTTATTCTAGCTTCCATGGGTAATATAGGTCTAGTTGAACCATCCGCTTCTTTAACTGTTGGTTCACCTATTTTAAATTCTCCAAGTTTTATCTTGAATTCTCCAAGTTCTGGAACTTCTGGTTTAATTACTCCTATTTCTGAAAGCACTTTTGGGATTCTTCTTGTTATAAAGTCGTTATATGAGTCTATTTGAAATCTGACAAAACCTTTTTCATTAGCAAAAACATCTAAAAGCGTAAGGAAAGTTTCGTTCAAAAATTCACCCCTTTATAACTACTCTATAATATTCACTACTCTCGGCTGTAGGGCTTTTCCTTATAATTTTAATAACATCTCCTACTTTTGCATTTAAAGCTTTTGCCATTGGGTCTGAAGATAAAATTCTTGGTAATTCCTTAAGAGTTATCCCATACTTTTTTAAAAGCTCTTCTTTTTCTTTTTCACTTAATAAAATGTGTTTTGGTACAAGCTTATGATTTTCTATTTCAAATTCCATTTTTTCACCATACGCCTCGGACGGGATTTGAACCCGTGTCACGAGCGTGACAGGCTCGTATGCTTAGCCTCTTTATTAGGCCCCTACACCACCGAGGCATTCTTATTTCATTGAATTCTAAGGAAAAGTCATCATTCTCGATTTTTCTTTTAATACAGACACCGATTTAAATTGTTGGCGGCGTCCTGGAATTCCCTTCCCTTCGGAAAGTACAACCCAGATCGCTGGGGAGCTTAATTACTGTGTTCGGAACGGGAACAGATGTTTCCTCCCCGCTTTGGCCGCCAACAAAATATATTTTTATTATTTCCTATATTTAAGTTTTTAAATTTAACGGTAGTAACACTTATAGGGTATTCTTAAACCATAAATTTAAGGCAGTAGTTACACTATTTTAACCCTTTTTTCTTAATTTTTAGTTGAGTATGTAAGTTTTTCTGTAGCTACAAGAAGGACTTCTTTATAAGCTTCTTTTACTCAAAAACTTTGTAATTTTTAATAGCTTCTTAAACATTTTTGAGAAAAATTTTTCTAAGATTTGAACAAATTTAAATTTTATGAATTGTCTAGATATTTTTTAGAGATGGAGTTTATAATTCTTTCTAACATTTTTAATTGCTCTTCTTCTACTCCTCTATAAAACTGTAAGTTATGTTCATGTATTTCTTCATGAGTTTTTTCATGTGCTAAGATTGTAAGCAAAGATGATAATATGGACAATTTTTTACCTTCACTTGGCGCCTTTTCTATAATTTCTTTTAAAATTCTTATTAAAGGATTGTTGAAATTTAACACAATTTTACTACCATCATAAAATGCGAATATTCCAGGGTTAGGTATTTTTTCATTTCTACCCGGTAACTCTAAATACACACCACTTCCTGTTACTTTTGGTAGACTTATGCCGTACTCTTTAATTACATCTCTTATAGCATCTTCAATAAGTTTTCTTTCACTCTCATTTATTTTAACTAATTTGTTCTTAATTTTAAATTCCGCTGTTATTTCATAATCACCTCGATTTAAACACCCCAATTTTATATTCGAAGGTCTGAAAGAAAAACATTTAGAAATTTTCCTTTTCAAGTAGTTAGATAAAATTTTTTTCCCTATCACTATTAAGTAGTATATAAATTTTTTGGTCATTTTTTTATATATATAAATAAGTTCGTGCTTTCTGCTTTCTTTACTCATTTTTTGCTTTAAAAATGATAGTCCCCGCTGGGAGAGTCGAACTCCCAACCTACCGGTATTAACCGAGCGATGACTACTAGCAAGCGCCAGAGCGCTCGCCTACAGCCGGTCGCTCTACCATTGAGCTAAGCGGGGCTAAAATAAAAAATTGTAACAAGATTTTTTAAATGTTACTCTGGTTTGATTAGAATAGATTTTGAAACTATACTTTTAACTTCCTTTTTCTTATCTAAGTATTTCATATAGGCATTAGGTAGCTTAAAGGTTCCGCTTATTTCCATTTTTGGTTTAATCTTATAAGTTAAAACCCTTTCTTCTAAGGGTTTAAGCAAGTTAAATTTCCATGTTAGTAATGTGCCACCTTTAACTTTTTTAATTGTTTCTGGCCTAACAGTATCAAACCTATTACTAACTTCAAATAACGTAGGAACAAAATCTTTAACTTCAACATTTTCTATTTCATGCCTACTTCTATTTTTAATTTCTAAAGCAATAGTAATTTCTTTTCCTAAGGCTGGAACTATTGGTTTATATTTCTTAATAACAGTAGGGCCATAAACAAATTTAAAGGCAAGGATTACCACAACAACTAGCCCTAAACAAAACAGCCAAACATAAAGAAGCTTCACTTCATATTTTACTATAACTTCTTCCCCTGGATTAACGTTCTCAAAATTCCATTCATACTCTATCCATCCATCTTGAGTTTTTTCACTAGTAGGTTGAGTTTCTGGGAAGAAAAGGTTTTTGATAAAGCTTGGAATCGAAGTTGTTATCCTTATAGGAATTCCTACATTTCCTTCATTTTTTATTTTTATTGTTGTCACAGCAGAAAGAATACCTATATCAGTCCAACTTTGAGTAGAAGTTTTGTTTACTATTTTCATCCTAATAGTTTCTTCTTTCTTTGTTACCAAATTATTAAGTTCATCTTTAAGTAAAACTTCTATTTTATAAATTCCGGGACTTGCATATTCGTTAAAATTGTAGGATAAAGTCAAAATTTTAGTTGACTTTTGTGGTAGAGGTTGAATTGCTTCATCAAAACTTTCTATAGTTTTGTTTTCAAATTTAATGTTAGCTTGAACAAAAAACTGAGGCGAAACCCTATAAGTAGGGTTTGTAAGGTATGTTATTATTCTTATGGATTCGTTTGGACCAATTTCCCCATACTTATCAAGCTTAAAATCTGAAATACAAACTGTGAAAGTTCTTAAAACACTGAGCAATATTTTTTTTACTGCTGAGACATTACTTGTTGTAGAGCTTGCTACAATTTCAAATTGAATAGTAGATTCGTCTGCACATTCAGAAGCAAAGAAATAAATCTTTGTACTTGCGTTACCTTTTGGGCTTATTCTTAGGTTTGGATTCTCTATGGATGTTAAAACATCGGCAAATTGTGTAGGCCATATAGTTATGGAAAAAGTATCAGTAAAGTTTTGGCTGTTGAAAACAATTACTTCTATTGAGCTGGATTTTCCTGCGTATATTTTTGTTTGAGTAGTTTCAAGATAAAGCTCTAAATCTTGAGCAGAAACTGGCTTAGCTACAAGAAATATCAGCAAAATAGCAAAAAAGGTTAACTTTTTCATCTACTCAACCTTATTATATTTTGGATTTAATATTTATTTAGCTAATCTTTTGATAAAATCTTCAAAACTTATTTTTTTAGCTGGTTTCTTTTCTCTACTTCTAATCTTCTTTAAAGCTTCTCTCAAATAGGTTTCCAAAGGTTTAAATTCAATTTGGTACTTTCCACCAAACCTGTCTAAATAAGTAAGGTTTTCGAATGGAATCCTTGGTGGAGCTTCTGGTTTTTCTTCTGAATAACCAACAGGAAGTATTGCTAAAGGCCTTATGTGTTCTGGTAATTCTAGAATAAACTTTACTTCTTCTTCATCAAAGGCACCAACCCAACAAGAGCTTAGACCCAAAGCATAGGCTGCTAGCAGCATGTTTTGAATAGCTGCTGCAGTATCCTGAATAGAATACAATCTTTCTCCTCTTTCCTCATACCTTAAGCTTATTTTTTTCAAGTCTGAACAAACAACTATAACTACAGGGGCTTCTATTATAAAATCTTGGTCCAAAGCAGCTCTTGCTAGTTTTCTTTTTATTTCTTCATTTTTCACTACAAAAAAAATCCAATCCTGAGTATTACCGGCTGAAGGGGCTTGTGTAGCACAATAAAGCATTAAGCCAATAAGTCTATCGTCAATTTCCTCCCTTTTAAACTTTCTTACGCTTCTCCTTCCAAAAATTGCTTCGAAAACGTTCATATTTATCTAAATAATGTTTTAAGGATTAAAGCTTTTTCAAAATTTTATAGAAGTTAAAAAGATTTCTATAACTTTTTTGTTGAGCCGCACAGAGGACAAACCCAAAATTCTTTCGAATACTTTCCTTCTAAGTCGCCAGAAACAATTTTTCTTTTAACAACTTTTACTTTTTCGTGCGAGTTCTTTAAACAGGTCTCGCAAAAGCCAAAATTCCAAGTCCAACCAGTCATCCTATTCATAAAATATTTAAAACTTACAATAATTTAATGTTATGGATTACTCCATACTTGTTGAAGCTTACAAAGAATTAGAAAATGTTTCAGCAAAACTGAAAAAAACAGAGATACTAGCGAAATTATTTTCTAACACTCCAATAGAAGATTTAGAAAAGGTAGTTTTGCTCGCCCAAGGTTTAGTTTATCCCAAGTATACAGGCTTAGAGCTTGGAATCGCAACCCAGATGATGATAAAAGCAATTTCTAAAGCAACAGGAGTTAAACCTGAGGTTGTGGAAGAAAAGTTTAAGGAAACAGGAGATTTGGGTCTTGCAGCTGAACAATGTGTTAAAATTAAAAAACAAGTTACCCTTTTTACCAAAAAGTTAACGGTTAATTCTGTTTTTAAGAATTTACAAGAGTTAGCTATAGTTTCTGGTAGAGGTTCGCAAGAGAAAAAGTTAAAGATAATAGCAGAGCTTCTTGCTTCAGCAAGGCCGGAGGAAGCAAAATATATCGTGAGAACTATTCTTCAAGAATTAAGAATTGGAGTTGCCGAAGGAATAATAAGAGATGCTATTGTTGATGCTTTTCTTTTCAAAAAGGATATGAGCAAGGAAGAAAAGGAAAAATTAACCGAGGCTGTAGAGTATGCCTGGAACATTCTTTCAGATTTTGGTGAAGTTGCAAGAATTGCTAAGGAAAAGGGGGTAGAAGGATTAAGAAGTGTGAAAGTTAGGATTGGTAGACCAATACAAGTTATGCTTGGAGAAAAAGCTGAGAGTATAAAAGAAGTTTTGGATGAATTCAAAAAAATTGCAGCTGAATATAAGTATGATGGGGCAAGAGTTCAAGTTCACAAAGAAGGGGATAAGGTTTGGCTTTTTACTAGAAGGGAAGAAGAAGTAACAAAGCAATTTCCTGATTTGGTTGAATACCTTAGAGAAGCTCTTAAACCAAAAGAATGTATAGTTGAGGGTGAAGCTTTAGCAGTAAATCCAAAAACTGGGATGCCTTTACCTTTCCAAGTTCTTTCCCAAAGAATCCATAGGAAATATGATATAGAAAAAATGGTAAAAGAAATTCCTGTTCAAATTTATTTGTTCGATATAGTTTACCTTGAAGGTAAACAACTTTTCGACAAAAGTTTTAAGGAAAGGAGGAAGATTCTGGAAAAAATAGTTAAAATTATTCCTGGAAAGGTCGAACTTGCAAAGCAAATAATTACTTCTGATTTAAAGGAGGCAGAAGAGTTCTACCAAGAAGCTTTAAATGCAAAGCAAGAAGGTTTGATGCTTAAAGTTCTAGATTCTTCTTATGTTTTTGGGAGACATGTAGGAACCATGTATAAGATTAAACCTGTAATGGAAACTTTGGATTTGGTAATAGTTGGTGCAACTTATGGTGAAGGCCTGAGAGCAAAATGGCTAAGCTCTTATGTTCTAGCTTGTAGAGATCCGGATACAGGAGAGTTTTTAACTTGCGGTATGATGGGCACAGGCCTAACAGAAGAACAATTTCAATTAATGACAGACACTTTAAAAGATTTGATAGTCGAGGAAAAAGGAAGGGAAGTTAGAATAAGGCCAAAAATTGTTGTGGAAGTAGCTTTCCAGGAAATTCAAAAATCACCAAATTATTCTTCAGGCTATGCTTTAAGGTTTCCTCGCTTAGTAAGGATAAGAGAAGATAAAGGTCCTGAGGAGGTTGATACTATCGAAAGGTTAGTAGAATTGTACAAATCCCAAGGCTTAAGGGGCTAAACTATTTAAAATTATCCGTTCCAAAATAGTTAAGTTTAATAATTTATAATGTTAAATCACTACATAGTAATAAGGGATAAAATGATAGCCTCAACAAGAGTTTTAGACGCTCTAAAAGGAATAGGATTAAACTTATACGAAAGAAAGCTTTGGATAGCTCTTTTAGCAAGAGGAAACTCAACAGCAGGCGAACTTTCTGAGATTGCTGGTGTACCAAGAAGTAGAGCTTACGATGTTCTTCAAAGTTTAGCAGAAAAAGGTTTTGTTATTGTTCAAACAGGAAAACCTATTCGCTATGTAGCAGTTTCTCCAGACGAGGCTCTTGAAAGAGCAAAGAAAAAGCTAGAAGAAGATTTTAAAGCTACAGTAGAAAGAATAAACGCACTAAAAGAATCACCGGTAATGAGAGAGCTTATAGACATTTATTCTCAAGGATTGAAAGTCATTTCTCCTGAAGAAGTTACTGGTACTTTAAAAGGAAAGTTTTCTGTTTTTCAACAGCTTGATTCAATGATTAGAGGTGCAAACCAAAAAATTAACATAGTAACAACTCCAGAAGGTTTAAATGAGCTATTTTCGAACCATTTTGAGGCTTTAAAAAAAGCAAAGGAAAAAGGTGTTGAGATAAAAATTGTAACGAGTAGTAGTGAAAGATGTTCTGAAACGATAAAGGCCTTGAGTAGTATAGCAGAAATAAGAGTTGCTAACGAAAAAGAAATACCAATAAGCGGAAGGTTTGCAGTTGTTGACGGAAACCAATTAATTTTTGGCTTGACCGATCCTAGGAGTGTGCATTCAACTCAAGACTTGGTTGTTTGGAGCAAAAGTGAGCATGCAGCTAGTCAAATGCTTGAGCCATTGTTCAATCTAGTTTGGAACCATTCAAAAGCTGTTAGCTAGCAAAGATAGCGCGTTTTGACAGGTATTTTGGTAAAGAAAGGACTTGGAAAGGTTTTCCTTTAACCTCCTTTTTAATTATCTTTATCAATTCCTCTACTTTCATTTCTCTAACTTCCTTTTTTTCTCTTATTCTTACCGACAAACTCTTCTTTTTAACTTCCTTATCCCCAATAACACAAATAAAAGGAACCCACTCTATTTCAGCATCCCTTATTTTTTTATTTACTGTTTCTTCTCTATCGTCAATATCAACTCTTATACAATTTTCTTCCAAGCTTTCAGCTATTTTTTCTGCATAACTTAAAAACTTGTTTGAAACAGGAATAACTCTTACTTGTATAGGAGAAAGCCATAGAGGAATTCCTGGAACTTTTCCTTTTTGTTGCTCCGAATAAGCTTTTTCCAGGAGAGCATAAATGCATCTTTCTATTGCTCCGCTAGGTGAGCAATGCAATATTATTGGGTGCTTTTTCTTACCTTTTTTATCAGTATAAGTTATTCCGTATCTTTCAGCATTTTCAACGTCAATTTGATCTGTAGAGAGAGCTGCGGCTTTGTTTAAGTTGTCAACAAAGTTAAATTCCCATTTCAAGACAAAGTAGAAAAATCTTTCAGTCCACATTTCAACAAGTACAGGTTTTCCAAAAAGTTTGATTAGTGAAAGAACAAAACTCTTATTTTTTTCATAAAAATCTTTAGTAAATCTTATAGCAAGTTCGTAATCCTCCTTTTCCAAACCAATTTCTTTCAAAACTTCCATGGAAAGCTTAAACCTAGCTAAAAGTTCTTGTTTGGCTTGTTCTATATCCTCACAAAGAGCATGAACATCAGGCATGGTAAAAGCTCTTAATCTTTTAAGTCCAACAACTTCTCCGCTTTTTTCTCTTCTAAAGCTGTATCTTGTTAGTTCATATATCCTAAAAGGCAAGTTTTTATAAGAAATTTGAGCATCTTTACTCATTAGAAACTGGCCAAAACATGCAGAAAACCTAAGGAAAAGTTCTTTATCCTCAGACTTAACCAAATACTGTCTTGCAGGAAATCTGTTTAAGTAGTTTGCTAAGGCAGGATGATTGAAGTCATACATTACAGGAGTTTCAACTTCCATTCCGCCATATTCTAAAACTTTTTGAGTAACAAAATTTTCAAGTAAAGATTTTATTAATCTTCCTTTTGGATACCATCTTAAGTTTCCTGGGTCTGAACCTTCTTCGTAATCTGCTATTTCTAGCTTTTTCATAAGAGTAACGTGGGGAGGAATCTGTTGGACTGCTCTAACTTTACTTATCTCATAATCCGCTAGTTTCTTTAAGTTAGGATAATCTGAAAAATCGAACTTTTCCACTTCTATTAATTTTCCTTCTGGTGAAAGAATGAACCAATAGGATTTAATTTTTTCTTCCGCTTTTATTGCTTCTGAGACTTTTTCTTCTTTTTCTTTTACAGAAATTTGTCTTGATTGTTCAGCTAGAGGATGTCCCTTAATTTTTATTTGTAAAGCTTTGTTCCAACCAAAAGGAGCCCTAAAAGTTTCTATCCCGCTTTTAATTGCATATTCTTCCATTTCTTTTAATACACTCAAAGCATCGCTTGGCTTTGCTATATTGGAGCTTAAATGGGCAAATGGATAAATTAATATTTTGTTTAATTTTAACTTCTGAAGAAAATTTTTTGTTTCTTCTACAGCTTTTTTAGCAACTTCTTCGTTGTCCCCTTCCTCAACACAAGTTAATAAAACAAGAATTTCTTCAAGTCTATATTTTTTCTTTTCAACCTCTTCAGCCTGAGCTATTTCTTTCTTTATTGGCTCGTATTCTATAAAATCTGCGTGTAATTGTAAAATCCTCATTTTATTAGCCTCTCTATCAAATTTGGTCTTCCTAAGTTTTGTCTAACAATTAACTTTATACCATTCTTTTCTATTAATTCTATTGTTTCCTTGTCGCATCTTTGATACACATAGTTTGACATTGAAATAATTTTTATATTTTTGCAGTTTTTAAGCACAAAGTTTAGCATTTTTTTACTTAAGAATTTTCTAAAATGTAAAGAATTGACTAGAGAAGAGGCTTTAAACAAATCAGAGTAAGAGGAAATTACAAGCTGTTTCTAACCCACCTTTCATCTCTTTCACTAAAAATATTTGAAGAAAATAAGTTAAAATATTTTTCTAAATGTCACATTTTTAATTTTTTCCCTTTTTAATTATTATTTATAGCCCCGTGGTGTAGTGGCCAAGCATACGAAGCTAAGTAGAAGGCTCTGGTCGCTTGGAAGAAACCTCGTGACAGCGGTTCGAATCCGCTCGGGGCTATTTTAAATGAATTATAGCAATTTAAAAATAGAAGTTAAATAAGATTCGATAAAACTGTAAAGAAAAGAGCAAAACTAAATTATTCCCAGTTCTTTTGCTCTTTTCTTTAAGTACTCTATTTTATTCTGCAAGAATTTTGCTTCTCTCACTGTTTTTGCTCTGAACAGAGCCATTTGTGCTTCATACAATTGTTCTTCTATCAATGCTATTTCCTCTATATTTTTTTTCATATGTTACTATTTATAAGTGACAATATTTAAAGATTTCGCTACTTAAGAATAGTAATTAATTAAGGATTTTCTAGATGTATAAAAAGTTAAAGCTTTTATAAACTTTTGCTAACCATGAAATTATGGAAGAAAAATTGTTAAGAGAAATAATAGAGGAACTAAAAAAAGAAAAGCTTACAAGAGAAAGGGCTTGGGTAATAGTTAAAAGAGTTTGTAAGAAATATAAGATAAATAAAATTCCAACAAGCATTCAAATTCTTCAAGCTTGTACAGAAGAAGAAAAAGAAAAACTTAAAGATTTTCTTGTTATGAAGCCTGGAAGAACAGTTTCTGGGGTTTCGATTATTACTGTTGTACCTAAGCCTGCAAAATGTCCTGGTATATGCATTTATTGTCCTAAAGGTGAGAATGCGCCACAAAGCTATATAGGTTTAGAGCCTGCAATTCAAAGAGCTATTCAAAATAATTATGATCCTTTTCTTCAAGTGAATTGTAGAATAAATCAGTACCGTTTAATGGGTCATTTGGTTGATAAGGTTGAGCTGATAATAATAGGTGGAACTTTTCTTGCCTTAGAAGAAGAGTATAAAGAGTGGTTTGTTAAAAGACTTTTTGATGCTTTAAATGGAGTTGAGGCAAGGAGCTTAGAAGAAGCAATAAGATTAAACGAAGAAGGAAGAATAAGATGTTCTGGTTTAACCATAGAAACAAGGCCTGATTTTTGTTTTGAGAAGCATATAAACCAAATGCTTAAACTATCTACAACAAGGGTTGAAATTGGAGTTCAATCCATTTACCCAGAAATTTTGAAAAAAGCGCAAAGAATTCATTCCGTAGAAGATGTTGTTAAAGCAACACAACTAGCGAAAGACTCTTGTCTTAAGGTCACCTGGCATATTATGCCAGGCCTTTTCACAAGTTTTGAAGAAGATTTAAATCAATTTAAAGAAATTTTTGAAAACCCTGAGTTTAGACCAGATTCACTTAAAATTTACCCTACTCTTGTTATAAAAGGAACAAAACTTTATGAGATGTGGAAAGAAGGCGAATACAAACCTTTAGAAGAAAAAGAAGCAATAGAATTAATAGCAAAATCTTTGGAATATATTCCAAAGTATTGTAGAATAATAAGGGTTCAAAGGGATATACCTGCAAGCTACATAGTTGCTGGGGTTAAAAAGAGCAATCTAAGAGAATTTGTTGAGAAAAGAGCAGAAGAACTTGGAATAAAGATAAAAGAGATAAGGTATAGGGAAGTTGGTCACAAACTTGAAAAAGGAGTAAAAGTTGATTTTGATAAAATAAAACTTTGCAGAATTGATTATGAAGCCTCTAGAGGAAAGGAAATTTTCTTAAGTTTTGAGGATGTTAAGAATGATGTTTTAATTGCTTTCCTAAGGTTAAGAATTCCTTTCAAACCTTTTAGGAAAGAAATAACAGAAAAAACTGCTTTGGTAAGAGAGCTTCATGTTTATGGCCCTTTGGTTCCTGTAGGTGAATTTAAGAAAGAGGCTTTTCAACATAAAGGTTTTGGAAAAAGACTTTTAGAAGAGGCTGAAAGAATTGCTAAGGAAGAGTTTGATAGGGAAAAAATTGTGGTAATAAGCGGAGCTGGTGTTAAAAAATATTACTGTAAGCTTGGTTATAAAAAAGAAGGAGCTTATGTCTCAAAACTTTTATAGTTTTAACTTTATTTTATAAACTATGGCAGACGCTTTAGCTGAAACTTTTGACTTGCTGCTTAGGCCTCGTAGTTTTTCATGTCCTTACAGTATTGTAAGGCTAAGTAGTATAAGAAAAGCAATAGACGAGTTTAAAACTTTAACAAAAGAAAAAGCATTAGCTCTTTACAATTACTTGAAAAACAATTCTCAAAACTATGAAAAATCCTTTTACGAGGAAGTTATAACAGAGATGGAAAAGCATTTAGCAAAGGGTTAGAGTTAAGCTGTTCAAAGAGAAAAATTAAATAATGGAGATTTTTCCTAACCTTTACAATCGTTTATACGAAGAAACTCTTAGCGACTCTACCCTTGAAATCGCTAAAGGCTTAGCCAAAATTGCAGAACTTTACTGGGAAAAACTACCTTTGGAAAAAAGAAAGAGGATTGTTTTTAAAAATTATAAAAATGTTTTAGTTCTGGAATACTTACCAAAAACTTCTTTTGAGCTTATGGAGTACAGTAAGAAAGATTATTCTGGGTTAAAGAAAAGAATAGAAATAAGTTTGAAAAAAGAAGCAGAAAGCATTCTCCAAGAGTTTCGTAGAGCCGGAAATTATTCAAGGTTTATGGTTTATGTTGAAAAAGGGTTGCTCTCTCCTGAGGAAATTTTACTGAAGATTGGCTTTGGTGAGAAAGTTAACCAAATGCTTAAAAGTAGCATAGATTATTTACTTGCAAAAAAAGAAAAAACTGAACGAAAGTCTGAAAAAAAAGAATTAATTAGGTTAGTTCCTCTATTAATTTTAATTTCACTACTCTTCTTTTTTTCAGGCTCAACTACTGGCTTGGTTTCCTTACCTTATGCGGAAATTTCTCCTTTAATCTTTTTATTTTCTCTAGCCATTTTTTTACTGTTCTTTCTTTTCTTCTTCTAGTAAATTTAAAGTTATAGAATAACAAAAAATAATTATGGCAAAAAAGGAAAAAGAAAAGAAAGAAGAACCAGAAGAGGAAAAGAAAGTAAAAGAAAAAGTTAAGAAAAAAATAAGTTTAAAAAGTTTATTGCTACCCATAATTCTTTTAGTTGCGATAATAATAGTTTTATACTACCTACAAAAACCTGCTCCTACTGAAATAACAAGCCATGAAGCACTAGAGATTTTAAACAAAAAAATAGAAAAATGTGGGACAGCTTTCGAAGAGGTAAACAAAAAATCATTATTCATAGAAGAAGACTTATTCAATTTTTTAAAGAAAAGTTGTGATGGTATAGAAAACATTAAACCTAACACAACAGTAGAATTATTCCAAGCTTCAAAAGTCTGGAAAAAAGAACCTGAAGGTTGTAGCATTTCTCTACCCAACTGCAAGGTTTATTATCTTTTTGGTCTAGTTGGACAGAAAGGCGAGTTTTCTTGTAGCTATATAGAAGTTGGGAACAAAAGAATAAAAATAGAGGATATTTGTGGTCTTGAGCCTGGGGTAAACTTTATTCTCAAGGATTATTACAAGCAAGGAGAAGAAATAGAGTTTAAGATAATAAACAACCTTAATTCTTCAATCTATCTAGACTTTTATGACTGGGACGAGCGTTTTCTGTATTTCTATAAAAATGGCGAATGGGTAGAACAAGAAATTAGTCCTTATTGTCCATGCCCTTGCGATTGCTTATCTTGTCCGATTTGTCCAGCAAAAGCAAAATTGTGCACAGAAATTAAACCTCTTAGCATTTTTACTTACAGTTGGAACCAAAAAGTTTATGAACCTAAAACTATAAATTGCACTTCTGGAAACAGAACCTTCTCGAAAAATTGTATGGAAGAAAAATTGGCAGAACCAGGAAAATATAAAGCAATGTTTTGCTATTACACTTCCTACAAAGGAAGTCTTCAATACGGAGGATGTGAAGTAGTAGGAAAAGTAAGATGTGTGGAGAAAGAGTTTGAAATAAAGTGAAAGAATGGATAAATATACAAAAGTACTTAAAGATGTACTTGAAAAAATAAAACCAAAAAAAGAGGAAGAAAAAAAACTGAAATCTCTAGCCAAGCGAGTTCTTAAAATTACCGACGAAGAAGCAAAAAGGTATAAAGCAAAAGCTATGCTTGTAGGAAGCTTAACAAGAGATACTTGGCTTCCAGAAAAAATGGAATTTGACATTTTTGTTCTTTTTCCTTCTAGCTTGAAGGAAAAAGAGCTCGAAAAGCTTGGCCTGGAAATTGGAAAAAAAGTTATAGAAAGAATGAAAGGTGAATACAACATAGAGTATGCTCAACATCCTTATGTTTCTGGAAAAATTAAGGGAATAAGTGTGGATATAGTACCTTGTTATGAGGTAGAAAGTCCTGAAAAAATTAAGTCTGCAGTTGATAGAACTCCTTTTCATGTTAGGTTTATAGAAAAAAATTTAACTAAAAGTATGGCAAATGAAGTAAGGCTTTTAAAGAAGTTTTGTGAGGCAAACGAGATTTATGGAGCAGATGCTAAAACAGAAGGTTTTTCTGGTTATGTTTGCGAGTTGCTTATAATAAAGTACAAAAGTTTTCTTAACCTTATGAAAAAAGCTGTCAATTGGAGGCCAGGAGAAATAATTCAAATTAAGAATTATTATTCGAAGAAAGATTATCCAAGGCTTATAAGGGTTTTTAAAAACCAGGCTTTAGTTCTCATCGACCCAACAGATAAGAATAGAAATACTTGTGCTGCATTATCTTCCACAAACTTTTTTAAGTTTAAAAAGCTGGCAAAGGATTTCTTAGAAAACCCAAGAGAAGAGCTTTTCTTTAAAAGAAGGATCGAACCAATAACAGAAAATGAGTTAATAGTTTATCAAATGAAAAGAAGGACTGAAATAATAATTGTTAAGTTTGCACCACCAAAAGTTGTTCCAGATATTCTTTGGCCTCAGTTAAGAAAGTTTGCTGAAAGACTTCAAAGTATTTTGGAAGAAGTTAAGTATGAGTTTAAAGTTTTGAGGAAAGATGTTTACACTAACGAGAAAGATTTAGCTTTAGTTTTGCTTGAAATGGAAGTTTCTAAGTTGCCTTTGGTTCAAAAAAGGGTTGGACCAAAAATTTTTGATTTAGATGATTCTGAAAGATTTTTGGAAAAGTATAAAACACAAGCAATTACAGGACCTTTTATAGAAGATAATTTCTGGTGTGTGGAAGTTAAAAGAAAATTCCTAACAGCAAGAGATAAAATTTTTGACAGCTTAAGTAAAAGTTTAGAAGTTCTTAAAGCAAAAGGAATACCAAATCATATAGCTGAGCAAATAGTAAAGGGCTTTGAGCTCATTTACGAAAATGAGAAGATAATGGAGCTTGTTAAGAAAGATGAAAATTTTGGAATATTTTTAAGAAAATACTTTGAAAAAGAAAGCCTAATATAAGAATTTTTCTATAATTAGATTGTGATAGTGGTAACTTTTTTGGGTACGGTTTCAGGTATACCAAGCAAAGAAAGGAATCATCCAGCAATCTCCCTAGAATATTACAGTAAAAAAAAGGAAACTTTACTTTTTGATTGTGGTGAGGGAACTCAAAAGCAGCTAATGCTTGCTGGAATTAGTTTTATGAAAATAGATAAGATTTTCATAACACATTGGCATGCAGACCACTTTGCTGGGCTAATTCCTTTACTTCAAACAATGAATCTAGAAAAAAGAAAAAAAGAGCTAAAAATTTTTGCTCCAGAGGCTGAAAAGTTTGTGACAAACATTTTAAGTTTAGGCTATTTTGGTTGTAAGTTTCCTGTAGTTCCTGTAAACGTCCCTTTCCATACAGACAAAATTACACTAATAGATGAAACAGAAGATTATCAAGTTTTTTCTATACCAACTTTCCATTCTATTCCTTCTGTAGCCTATTCTTTTAAGGAAAAGGATAGATGGAGCATCGATTTAGAAAAAATAAAAAAACTTGGGTTGAAAAGTGGTTATTGGCTTAAGAAATTGAAAAAATATGGGAAAGTTGAGTATAGAGGAAAAGAAATTAAGATAGAAGAAGTGGCAAATTTAAAAAAAGGTTTAAAAGTTGTGTATACAGGTGATACAAAACCTTGTGACAATATTGTAAAAATTTCTGAGGGTGCTGATTTACTAATTCATGATGGAACTTTTCTTGAAGAAGAAAGCGGAAAAGCTCATACTGATGTTAAACAAGCAGCAAGAATAGCAAAAAAAGCTGAGGTTAAGCAGTTGATTTTAACTCATATAAGCAGAAGATATACTGATGTTAAAGAGTTAGAAGAAAATGCAAAAAAAATTTTTGAAAATACCAGAGTTGCTCATGATTTCATGAAAGTCATTTTGAAAAATTGAGTTTTGTTAAGTAATTATTATTTAAAAGTTTTAATAAGTTGAATATCATTCTAGAATCGCCTTTATCCTTCTTATTCCAGCAGCAACTCCCTCTTCTTTTATTATTTTAAATCTCCCTAACTCTTTTGTATTTTTTACGTGGGGCCCTCCACAAATTTCAACCGAAAAATCTCCTATAAAATAGACAGAAACTTTTTCTCCATACTTGTGCTCAAAAACTGATTGTGCTCCCTTTTTCTTCGCTTCTTCTACTGTCATCTCTTCCCTCCAAACAGGCAAACCTTTTTCTATTTGTTCGTTAACTAAATCTTCAATTTTTCTAATTTCTTCTTCGGTCAACTTCCTTTCAAAGTTAAAGTCAAACCTTAATCTTTCTGGAGTAATATTAGAGCCTTTTTGAACTATATCTTTTCTTTTCAAAACTCTTCTTAAAGCTTCGTTAAGCAAATGAGTTGCTGTATGGAGCTTAATAGTTTGTTCAGAAGCGTCTATTAGTCCGCCCTTAAACTTTCTTTCTGCTCCTTTCCTTGAAATTTCCTTATGTTTTTCATATTCTTTCCAAAATCCTTCTTCATCAACTTCTATCCCTTTTTCTTTTGCAAGCTCTTTTGTGATTTCAAAAGGAAAGCCGAAACTTTGGAATAAAAGAAAAGCATCTTTCCCACTAATTCTTTTTCCTCTTGCCATTTCCTCAAACTTTTTCAAACCTTTTGAAAGAGTATTTCTAAACTTATCCTCTTCTTTTCCTAATTCTTCAAGAATAAAACTTTCCTTTTCTTTAAGCAAAGGGTATCTTTTCTTGTAAATTTCAATAACAACTCTGGCAACTTCT
>JAWBVB010000030.1:0-5372 GCA_039004015.1 Candidatus Aenigmatarchaeota archaeon
TAGAGTTTGAAGCATACCAGTTTAATTGCCAAAAATCAAAAACATGTTTTGAATTGGTGATTAACTTTATTTCTGCGCCGCATATGTTTGCTGTGTGGGAAAAAGGTAGGTTTTTACGTATTTCCTGAGAATTTCATCTATTTCTCCTTTATCCTTAAAAGCTTGCGGCCTTCTGTCTGGAAATGTAACGTAATTGTTGACCATTTTACTATGATATGGAGTTTAAAATTTAAAAAGAATTGTGGAAAAGCTTAAAACTTTCTTAACAAGAAAATGTACTTCATCGGCATAAAAGCTTCCAAATCACTTTGATAAGCACATTTTTTACATCTGTAGCCGATAACTATTTCTTTGTTCAGTAAATTTTTTACCCTAACTTCCTCTATTTCAGACTCACAAATCGGACATTTATCAATTTTCTGCATCCTTACAGTTTTTTTAGTTTTTGCTTTAACCTCAATTTCTGGAATAAGCAAAGCTATTCTTTTTACTCTTGTAGGAGAAAGCGTATAGCTTCTTTCTTCTTTCCTAAGTAACCTTAGAGCAAGTCTTGCCAGCTCTTCTTGGGATTCTACTTTAAGTCTTGACTTTAAGATTTGTAAAATTGCTTCTTTAACCTTATCTTCCGGAGGAATTTTTCTCTCATCCATGAGTAAAATTAAGAAAAATTTTAATTTAAAAGTTTTAAAGAAAACCTTTTAAAAATTTAAAGCTAATAAAAAAATGATGTCACATCTTTGTAGCCTTATTGAAAAAGAAAAAATTCCGTTATGGAAAAGATTTTTGATTCGTTTGCTTGGAAGATATCTGGCCTTTAGAACAGATCCTTATGGTTATGGAATTCTCGAATACTTCTACAGCTATTGTTCGAAACATGGTTACTACATAGACTATCTACACGGATATCATAAATATTTAAGATGCCCTGCTTGTAAAGAACAAAATTCTTAACCTATTTCTTCAACTTCAGCTTTTTTCAAACCATTTCTAATTTCTTTTTCAAGTCTCAACTTTTTTTCAATTTCTTTTACAACTTCAAGCTTCGCCTTCGTTGTTGGATGTTTAGGAATGAATAAAGTGCAACAATCCTCTTGAGGTTTAATGGAAATTTCGTAAGTTTTAATTTTTTTAGCTAGTTCTATTATTTCATTTTTATCCATTCCCACTAAAGGTCTTAGAATTGGCAAGCTTGTTGCTTCCTCTATTACAAATATGTTATCTAGAGTTTGGGAAGAGACTTGGGCGAGACTTTCTCCTGTAACCAAAGCTTTTGCATTTTCCTTTTTTGCTATTTCTTCGGCTATTTTTACCATAGCTCTTCTGTAAAGCACTATTCTATACTTTGCTGGAGCTAAAGTTTTTATTTTCATTTGAATTTCTGAAAAAGGAATAAAGTAGATTTTACTTTTTCCTTGATATTCGCTTAAGATTTTTACCAGTTCTCTTGTTTTTTCTACACTTGCTTTAGAAACTAGAGGAAAGGAGTGAAAATGGATAAAAACAACCTTGCATCCTCGCTTCATAGCAAGCCAACTTGAAACTGGAGAATCTATTCCCCCTGAGATTAAAGAGAGAACTTTTCCTGAAGTAGAGACAGGCAGTCCTCCTAAGCCTTTGACCTTTTTAGTGTAAACATAAGTATCTTGATCTCTTACTTCAACAAAAATTTTGACTTGAGGTTTTGACAAGTTTACTTTTCTTTTTATAACTTTTCCAGCTTCTCTAGCTAATTCTTGGCTTGAATAGCCATGCTTTCCTATTCTTTTTATTTCTAGAGCAAAAGTTTTTCCTGGCTTAATCAATCTTTGATAGTTTTTTCTGAAAAAATCAACTATTTCTTCTTTTTTGCTTGTTTTAAGATGAAAACAGGGAGATAGTGAAACAATGCCAAAAACTTTTTTAAGAGCTTTACAAGTCTTTTGAATTTTCTTAGTTTTTACAAAAATCCTTCCTCTTGTTCTGTAAATTTTAAAATCTATACGAGCTTTCTTCAAGATAGCTTCAATGTTTTCTATAAGCTTTTTCTCATAGACTCTTCTTACAATTTCTGATTTGAGAAAAATCTCACCATATCTTATTAAAATTTCTTTTTCAACTTGCATGTTATACTTTTAAAGACAGAAAAATTTATTTCTAATTAGGAAATAGAATTGGTGTCTAGACTGCCTAATCAGGTAGGCACTTAAAAAGGAAAAATATAAATAATGGCATAATTATTTGAGGATTTAAAAAGTCAACAAAAAATATAAGACAATTTGCCCAGGTAGCGGAACCAGGTCAACGCGCACAAAAAGCGTAAGGCTGGAGACCGTGTGGGGCTTTGCCCCTTGTGGGTTCAAATCCCACCCTGGGCGCAATCTTTTATTTATAAATCTTTCGTTTTTTTCTTCTGATACCTTGTGGAATAAAGTTCAGAAAAATACTAACTCTATTTTACGACCATTAAAAAAATTAAGACTATTTAAATACATTAATCTTGAAAAAGAAAATATGAAAATTTCACACTTGAATTTTATACAAAAGGAATGGAAAGCCATTTTATTAATCTTCCTTATCTCAGCAATTCTTTTTATAATTTTTTGCTTACCTAGTGATGTAAAAGAAACTTTAATTTTACATAGAGATTATGTAACTCCCATAAATATTTTCACAAATCATTTTGTACATGAAGAATTTATTCACATAACATTCAACACTATAAGTTATATAATAATTGTACTTCTCTTATGGATACTATGTTACATTTTACAAAAAAAGAAAATATTTTACAAATTATTTTTAATCAACTTAACAATAGTTCCAATAGGTATTTCCTTAATATGGCTACCTGTTAACCGATTTATTTGGGTAGGGGCTCAAAGAGTTTATGGATTTTCGGGAATAGTTTCATCATTTTGTGGTATATTAATTTATACTTACATTTTACTACTTCATGAAAAATTGAAAGTTAATAAAACTTATGCTTATATTTCATCTCTTACATTCATCCCATTGTTGTTTAGCTTAATCTACTGGAAATTTAGTATAACCAATCTGTTAATAATATTTTGTTTGCTTGTGGTTTTTCTTTTCACATCTTACCAAACAGTTAAAAGTGTTAATAAAAAATACGAGGATAATTTAACTAGAACGTGTAAAAAACTTAAACTTGGGAAGTCTAGTGTTTTTATATTGTACCTATTAATTTTTCTTTTTTCCTTAGCTCTTTTCCCAAGAAATTTTATTTATGGGGATGTAGCAATAAACTTCTTTATTCATTATACAGGTTTTATAATTGGTATAGTAGTAGGTTTTTTAGTATATTTCATTTCTTTGTAGAAATGAATTCTTTAACTGTTCATTTCTATTTTAATAAAATGGTAGAATGGATTATTGATGCTCTTTAGGTAAAATTCGCTCCAAATTATTAAATATTAAAGTGCCTGCTGGGTAATAAAAATGTAATTAAAAAAAGATGGTAATAAAAATGAATTCAATATTTATATAGAAAGATGAGCATCTTCTGTGAAAGGAATTTTTTCCATTAGAGCTAATACCAACTTTGTTCTTACTTAGGAATTTTAACTCTTCTTTAACACACACATTTCATTTATCATACTTTTTTTATTTGGTAAGCAACCTCTGATTTTTTAAAGAAAAAACCTTGCAAACACTTAATTAAGTTTAACTATAAAATAAAGTTATGAAAATTAAAGCAATACTCTTTGACTTAGATAACACCTTAATAGATTTTATAAAAATGAAAGAAGAAGCTTGCAAGGCAGCAGTAAAGGCAATGATAAAAAAAGGTCTGAAACTTCCTTTCAAAAAAGCTTACAAAGAACTCATGAAAACTTATTTTGAAGTAGGAATAGAGTCAGATAAAGCTTTTGAAAAATTTTTGGAAAAACAAGGTTTTTTTAACGAGAAAATTTTAGCAGCTGGAATAAACGCTTATCTTAAGAAAAAGCAAAAATTCCTTAAACCTTATCCAAGAGTTAAAACAACTTTAAAGAAATTGAAAAAGCTGGGCCTTAAACTTGTGATAGTTACAGACGCCCCTAAACTAAAAGCTTACCAAAGAATCTTGGCACTTGGAATTGATGATTATTTTGACTTCCTTATAGGAAAAGAAGATACTGGAAAAGAAAAAACAAGCCTCGAACCTTTAAGACTTGCCTTAAAAAGACTTAAACTCAAGCCAGAAGAAGTTCTTTTAGTTGGAGACTCTCTAGAGAAAGATATAAAGCCAGCAAAAAAACTTGGAATAAGAACTGTGCTTGCAAAGTACGGACAAGAAAGAAAAGAAAAGGGAAAACCAGATTTTAAAATAGAAAGGATAGACGAATTACTTAAAATTGTTAAATAATTCTATTTTTAATTTAATAAGCCTAAAACTAAACTTTATCTGTTTACTAGTTTAGCTTCAGATTATTTAAGCTATTATTTCTTAATTCTAAAGTTTTAAATGACTTTCTTCTCATTTTTATGACTATTGCTTTTACAAATTTCTTAACTATTTTTGAAAAATCTCTAAATAATTCCTTTTCTTCTTAACTCTTTTTCAACCTCTTCTTGCGATTTTCCGCAAACATCACAACCGGATTTTATTATCCAAACGTCTGGACTTTTGTGCCTTGTAAATTTTGGTAAGCCTCTACAACTTCCTCTCTTAACGCTTACTGCCCCTGGAATATACCAAGCTTGTATTCTTCCTTTATCGCAAAATGGGCATGTAAGCTCAGTATATTCCCCTCTCATTTTTTTACCCTAATCCTATTCAACAACCATTCTTTCATTTTTTAGCAGTTTCTCTTGAAATACCATCGATATGTGATTCAATTTGTGAAACAGTCCTATAGTTGAAACATGAACGTCATAAAGTTTAAAAATTCTATCGAATAAGTCTTGATCAACATAAACATCTTGTAACTTTTCATAAGGTAGAGTAGTTTCCCTTGGCATGAAAACACTTTTCGTATAACTAAGAAATCATTTTTTGCATCGTAAAAGTATCTTTTAAAATATTCTCTTTGGTACAAAAATTCTACTAATGGAAAAATAGCAAGAAGAAAGTCTAAAATAATAAAATGATACTTAAATTTTTCAAAGAAAAAGAAGTGAAGCCAGAACGGACCTATAAGGAAAAGAATATAAACCCAAAAAGTTGCCTTTACTGTTTTTCTGATTATCTTTCTTTTCTCTAAAGGATATTTCTCGATTGTGGTTGCCATTTCCTTCAATAATTAATTGGTTTAAAATAATAAAAAATCTTACTTAATTTTATGACCTTAGAGCTAGAAAGATATGAAAAAATCTATCCAGGCTTTAAAGAAAAATTTGCTGAACCTTTTCTACCTTTGTGGCATGTTAGAATAAATACTTTAAAGTTT
>JAWBVB010000031.1:0-5282 GCA_039004015.1 Candidatus Aenigmatarchaeota archaeon
ACCTCTTTTGCTTAACAACTTTAAAGTCAAAGGCAAAGTATTCTTTAAATAAATGCAGTATTGGGCTTACCTTAGAAAAGTCTATTTCGTCTTCTTTTACTATTTCATCTTTTATTTCTGCAACTAACACTTCACCGAATATTGCAAAGTGGTCGCCAACCTTTTTCTCTTCTATTAATTTACATTCAAGCCAAGCAAAGGCTTCTTTTACTCTTGGTGGCTTAACAAGAATGGAGGAAAATTTTCTTAAACCAACAACTTCAAGTTTGTTTACCCCTTCTGGATATCTTGCTGCGCATCTTAAAACTTGATCAACGTATTGCTTTGGCAAAATGTTAATAACAAATTCTTTTGTTTCTTGAATATTTTTGTGAGTTCTTATTTCTGGAGTTAGAGAAATCATAACTATAGGAGGAGAAAAGCTTACTGGAGAGCAAAAGCTTATGGGCGCAGCGTTTACTCCTTCTTTAGAATTAACGGTTGTAACTAAAACTACTAACCTAGGAGAAATTAAGCGGTAGGCTTTTTCTAAAGGATATTTCATAATTAATTTTTGTTTTTCCTAAGCATAAAAGTATGTTACCACTTTTTAAAGGTAATGTTTAAATAACCGATAGAAGAGTTTATATTTCTTATATTTGAAATCAAAAATAGGTGAAAGAATGGCTTTGTTTGCCGCAACATATATTGAGTGGGGAGTAGCACTGCTTCTAGGAGTAGCCTTAGCTGAGTACGCAAAGTTTACGAAGAAATCAGAAAAAGGCTTTGCATGGTTAGCAACAGCAGGAGTTTTTTTCCTATTTGCTGGAGTGTTTCCACAAGTAGTCCTTAATTACTTGTCATGGGGAACTATTGGTCTAGACACAATATTCGCAGCAATAGGCTGGATTCTAGCTTTGATAGGAACACTTTTTTTAGCCTACGAAGTTCTCTTTGAAAAATAGACTTTTTTTTGATTTTTTTCTTTCTTTTAAAAATCATTTATACTTGAATTTTAAATTAAAATAAGATGAGGAACAAAAAGGAATTTGAACTTTCTCTGAGCAATTTTTCCAATCATATTTTTGAAAAATCAGTTTCAGTATTCTTTCTTCTCATAACATTTTTTTTCATTTTAAAAACTGCTTACCAGCAAGAGCTTAACTCGCCTGTTTATTCTTTAAATTCAACAAACTCAACCTTAGCAGGAACAGATGTTATGCATAGCTTATTTTGGGAGGATGATTATGGCTTATCAGGGTATATTTTTAGTTTTGATAATGGGACTGGTGATGGTATAATACAATTCAACCAAACTTCCTCTACAATCATAAGTGGAGTTGCATCTACTATAGATCAACAAACCATAGATTCTTGCTTGAATTTTAACACTGATGGTTTAACTTGGGATATAGCAGAAAATGAACTTCCTGCTAGAGAGCAAAAGACTGTTGAATACTTTATTTACCAAGATATGACTCAGATGGCAGCCAACACAGAAAAGTCGGCAAGTTTTACTGTTTACATACCTGAAAATAATCCAAGAATAAAAAGTGCTATAGTTGAAATAAAAAACAACATTTACAATACACAAATCACTGCTGGTCAAACCATAAAACTTTATAATGGTACAACTAATACCACTTTGCTAACTACGGCAGCTGGTCCTGCTGCTACAGGAGAAAATATGCCATATGTGATAATTGCAGATGCAACTCCGGCACTTTCGTATATAGACAAAAACGGAACTTATATTTTTACTCTATACGTAAAATTAAATGCAATAAGACAGGGAGAAAATGCCAAGCTGATTCTCACTTACGAGCATGATTCTGATTCACCAAGACAAATAAAGACTGTAAGGTTTTTCATAGGTCAGCTAACCACTACTTTACCAGTAGGTTCTTCCACAGCTTTTACTGTACCAGCGTTAAATTTACCAGAAAGCAATGTTGTAGTAAGAGATAGCTTTTTTGAAACTTACATTCATTTACAACCAGGAGGGACTACAGATGAAGGTATATCCATAAACCTTGATGGTAGTAACGCTATCTCAGGCACTCCTATAGATAACGCAGGTGCAACCACAACTACACATATATTTTTATACAAAAATATTTTTGACACAACCATTTCGCATACTTTCAACTTTTTACCAACAGCCGGTTATGCTTTGCATGGCGTAGGTACTGAGCTAGTGCTTACTTATGAATATGATGCAAGCTCACCTGTACAATTAAAGACTTTAAGGTATTTGATAGGGCAAGATGGTAACCTATACACTACAAACCACACAGCAACTTTTCAAAAACAAGTCTTTTTACCTGAAAATAATAAAATAATAAGAAGTGCATATAATAGAGTAACTTTTGCCATAGCTTATGGTAGTGGTGCAGGCAATACTGCCTATACAACTTATATTGGCATAAATTCCTCTCTTCAAGGCTATCAGCAACCCCAAGTTACTTATGCTTTGGGTTTAAGAGATGAGCAGGTTAGCACAACCACTTTACTATACAACGCGTCTGGCCTATATAGCTTAGGGGATAGTAACATAGTAGTATGCTCAGTTTTTAGCTCTGCCACTTCTACAAGCTATTACACAGGAAGTAAAGGTTGTGAGTTAATTATAACTTACATTTATGATGCCAAATCTTCAACAAGAGCCAGAACTGTAGAATACTTTGTAGGTCAAAGTTACAACTCAAGCTTAGCTACTTCAGTTTCCTTTCCATTTCAGCTACAAATACCAGAGCAGACTTATTCTATAAAAGATGCTTATTTAACTGTTCTTGGTTTTACAGGTTCTGCAACTGCAGGTACAAACACTTTGGTTTCTTATATAAACATCCCTGGCTATGTTTCTCAAACTTGCAATTTCCGAAATACAGGTGAAGCCAGGTTTGATATGTGCTGGGATTATGTTGGTGATAATGTAACTGTTGCTAACAGTTATACAGCAGTTCTTAGCTCTGGAGTAACAAGATGGTTTTCTTCAAAAATAACAGTAACCTACACTTACAACCCATTTTACCAACTGGAAGTTGAACATAGTACAAATGTAAACTATCCTGGGAACTTAGAAGAAATAGATGTGATGATAAACTTTACCTCTACTCTTGATGATTTTTACAGCATGTCAATTTACGATTTTATTAATTCAGCATGGGATTCTTCTCCTTGTCAAAGTATTTCAGTTTCTGCTAACGTTTATCATACAATTTGGTGCAACGTTACAAAAAATAAAGAAAATTACATTTCTTCTGATAAAGAAATTAGAGTAAGGTTAAATTCTACTGTTGACAACGATATGGGGATTTTAAAAGAAGAATACGTTCAATTCTACTTGAGCTACACAGGCTTTATAAACGACACTTTTGTTCCTTTTGAAGGTTTGCCAACTAAAGCTTGGTCAAATGTTACTAAAACGGTAAATTCTACTGTTGGTAGTTTAATAAGATGGCGCGTTTATGCTAACAATACTAATAACAATTGGAATGCTAGCGAAATATTTACTTACATAACTTCTAACTTAGGTTATCTTGAGGTTGAATTACAATTTCCTCTTTCTTATAATGTTGCACAAAACAAAAGTTTTTTATTAAATGCAACAGTTTTCTGTAGGAATGGAAGTTGTGGTGATGTTTTTGGAACTCCTTATTATAATCTTTCCTCCCTTTTTCCTGATACTCAAGTAAACACTAGTGAAGGAGATAAACCATTTTATGTTCAAGAACCTCCTTATCCTTCTCAAGCAAGTAAGGCATGTCCAACAAGCCCATTAGAAGAAAATGAGTTTTGCAATTTAACATGGATAATAAACGCTACAGGGGATGTATACTCTTCTTGGAAATTAGGAGTTCTATTTAATTCTTCTTTTCACCTTCAAAACCATACAAACAACTCAACTATTACTATTACTTTGATAATAGAAAGTTTTAGCTTTTCTTTTGACTCTATAGATTTTGGGGCTTTAATTCCAAACACAAAAGCAGAAAATAATCCTGCACCAGGAAATCTCTACAATTCTTACAATATAACAAATACAGGAACTTGTGATTTACAGCTTTGGATTAAGGGAACTGATTTGATCAATTCTACTTTTAATTCTTTCGTCTCAGTTGGAAATTTAAGCTGGAGCAATTATAGTAGTATTTACAATCCAAACACAGTTTATCCTTTAAGTTATCATTACAAACTTCTTTATTCAGCTCTTCCACCGAACTCAAATTTAACACTTTATTATTGGCTTTCTGTTCCTAGCGTTTATGCAGGAATTTATAAAGGAACTATAGCAATATGTGGGAATTGTTCTTCTTCATTATGTGATTGAAATGAAAGGAAAAATTTTGATTGCAATATTTTTCTTTTTGCTTATTCCTTCTGCTAAAGCTTTAAGTTTTTGGGGCTTACAAAAAAGCAGTTATGCAGAAATGAAAAATGGGGAAACGAAAGAATTTATTCTTCTTTTTTGGAATCTTGAAAACTCTTCATGTTTTGTTACTCTTGAATCTTTTCAACCAGAAAGCTTTCTAGTAATAATCGAGCCAGAAGAGTTTTTGTTAAATGCTTCTAAAATTGGTCCTCCCTATGAAGAGGGAGAATATGTTAAACTTTCTGTAGGCGATGTAAAATCATTTCCAGTAAAAGTTTTGATTAAAGCTTTAGATTCTGCAAGAGGTGAAAATGAAATAAGAGTGAAGGCAAGAGCAGAAAGCTTAGATTCAGGAATAAAAATTGCTCAAGAAAAAACTTTTGTTTTCAAAGTAAAAATTATTGAAGAATTTTCTTCAGAGACTCGAGAAATAAAAGAAAAAGAGAGCAAAGAAATAAAAGAAAAAGAGATAATAACTTCACAAATTTCTTTACCAAGCCTTGATTTAAGGTTTATAGTTTTAACTTCAGCAATAGCTTTAATTCTGATAATTTCTTTCCTAATTTACAAATTCTTATGATCTAAACCTTTTTAAAAGTCTTGAGAAGAAACCTTCTTCTCTGTAAGTTTCTCCTATCAAATTACCAGCAAGTTTTATTATTTCTTTACTTGCTTTTGAATTTTTGTTGAAAAGAACAACAGGAGTTCTTAAGGCTAAACTTTTTAGAACATTTTTATCTGAAGGAATCGAAGCAATTACTGGCAAACCAGTAAGCTGCTCTACTTCCTTTTTTTTCATCTCATACCTTTCATTCCCAACCATGTTCAAAACTATTCCTAAGGGCTTTACCCCAATTTCGTTTACAACTTCTAAGCATCTTATAACGTCCATAACACAAGGAACATAAGGCATGGTAACAAAAATAAC
>JAWBVB010000032.1:0-5196 GCA_039004015.1 Candidatus Aenigmatarchaeota archaeon
ACCGGAGGTGCTGGCTGTCTGACCGGAAGGATGGGTGAGTACGAAAGGAACACCCATCCGTGGCCTCTGGTCTACCGGTTGTTCATCGCACAGCCGGGCAGCTAAGCCATAGCGGATAAGTCCTGAAGGCATCTAAGGACGAAACCGCCCGGGAAAATAGACAGCCAATTGCTCTGCTGTTCCGCAAGGAACGGTAGAGCAACGAGGGCTCTCCTAGACGAGGAGGTTGATAGGAAGGGGGTGTACGCGCCAAGCTTTCGAGCGAGGCGTTCAGCCCGCCTTTCCTAATCGCCCGAGGTTGCCAGGACTTGATAAACAGCCTATCCTATGGTAGTTTCAAAATTAAAACAAAAATTTTATTATACAACAACCAGTTAGTGATTTTATGAGATTTGCACCCTTAATAAATATGCTTTATGGATTAGTAGGACTAGGTGAAGGAATAGGTAGAATCTTCTTAGGAGATGCTAAAGGTGCAGCAGACTCTTTTTTTGTGAGTGTAGGTAATATTACTTCGGTAGTACTTTCTTATGCCATTCCTTATTTCTTTAGAGACTCCGAGAATGAAATTAATGCGATTAGCGCCATTTTAAATCTATGTGATGGGATTTACATATACTTCTCACAACTTAACAAACCATCTAACTCTCTAACTTATACTTTTTCTCCAATACTTCATATGATTCAAATTGGGACTAACTCTTTAGAAGTATACCAGAAAAAATAATAGAAATTGGAAAAAGTTTGCTCAACAGAAGATGAAAAAATGATTTCTTGAGAGAAGTTTTTGGTTTAAGTTTCACACCTTAAACTGTTTCAGTTTATTTAGAGTTTTTCTATTACCAATAAAAATTTCAGTTATTGATTTAGGATTTATTAAAGAAAGTATAGTCAAGAAATTAGGTCAAAAGCAAGAACTTTATTTCTTCTATTATCTTTTCCATCTTAAGTAAAACCATTCCTATGTTTACTTCCTTATCCAAAATAGAGGAAACAACTATCTCATAATTTACACTAAAACAAACATAGCTCCCCTCACTAGACTTAACTATCGTATATTCTAACTCACCCATTCCTAACTCTTTTGTAGTAAATTTTGAGCTCTTTATTATAGCAGCTGATAAAGCAGCAACTATTTTTGAGTTTATTCCTGAAGGAAGATTCGAAGCTACAAGTAAACCTTCTGTTCTGGCTATAACCGAGCCCCTAACTCCGTTTATTTCTTTTAATTTTTCTAAAATTTTTTCTAGTTCGGATTTTAATTCCATCTAGCTCTCCCTTGTTATTTTTTCCAAACTTTTGAGGAAGTAAATAAAACCAAAAAGATAAATTAACGTACCAACCCAAGCAATCCATTCTTCTTCTATGAAAAAAAATTGAAGAGAAACCAAGCCAATAAAAATAGCTAGAGAAAGTGCTAAAATCTTTAAAGATTTAACGCTACTTGGGTGGGTAAACATCATTATGAGGGAAAATTTTAAGTTTTTCTTGAAATTTTTCAAAAGCTTATAAGAATAGTAAACACAAATTCCTGCTTGAAAAGGTATAAAAATCAAAATTAGAAACAGAGGAATTACCATAAAGCTAAGCATACTTTCTAAACCTCCTAAACCACCTAAAAAATATTAAAACCATAAACATAGCATAAATAGTGGCGCAGGACATAACTATAACATGAAAGAGTAGAGAGAGAACTAAAAGGATAGGTTCAATCGAAATGGTAGATAGAAAAAAATAAGGAAAAGCAAAGATGCTACCTATGAGAAATATTATACAACTATAATGCATTAGTTTAATCTCATGAAAAGTTTTTTGGGATTCGAGAAAGAACGAGACCATCGAAACTTCTTCTTTTTTTGTCAAATATTTTAAAAGCTGAAAGGTTAGGAGTATACCTAAAATTCCTAGAAAAATCCAGATTAGTGCAAAAGAAATACCAATAAGTAGAACGAATTCTTTTAAAATAAAAAACTCTTCCATATATTTACAATTTTTCTCTTCTGAATTAAAATTGTTTATTAATTCTAAAAAATAAAAATAGAATAGATGGTAAAACTAACTTTTTTTGGTGGAATTAATGAAATAGGAGGAAATAAAATTTTTTTGGAAGATAGAGATACTAAGCTTTTTTTTGATTTTGGTTTTAGCTTTTCTTTTGCAAGAAAATATTTTGCTGAATTTTTGAGACCAAGGGTTTGTTCGGGTTTAGAAGATTATTTTGAGTTTGAATTATTACCAAAAATGAAAGGAATTTACAGGGATGATTTGCTTGCTCAATCACAGAAGGAGTTGACTTTTAAACCAGAAATTCAAGGTGTGTTTATTTCTCATGCCCATGCTGACCATTCTTGGAATATAGCTTTTTTGCACAAGGATATGCCCATTTATTGTGGAGAAACTTGTAAACTTTTTTTGCAAGCTATACAGGAAACAGGAAGAGGAAGTTTTGAAACAGATTTTTTCACTTACAGGCAATGTTTTGTTTCGAGAAGGGAAAAACCAGAGTTTGAGAGAAATTTCAAGACTTTTAGGACAGGAGATAAGATTAAAATTGATTCTGTGGAAGTTTTACCAATTCACGTAGATCACTCTATTCCAGGAGCTTATGCTTTTATAATTTTTTGTTCAGATGCGATTGTTGCTTACACAGGTGATTTAAGGATGCATGGTCCAAAAAAGGAGATGACTTTCGATTTTGTGGAAAAAGCAAAGGAAGTTAAACCTGATATTCTTATAATCGAGGGGACGAGAATAGAGAAAAGTAAAAGTTTGAGTGAGGCAGAAGTTAGGGAAAGGATTAGCAAATTTATTTCTAAAACAAAAAAGCTTGTGATAGTAAACTTTTCATGGAAGGATATAGATAGATTAAATTCATTCTTTCAGGCTTGTAAGGAAAATGAAAGAAAGTTTGCAATAAATACAAAAATTGCCTACTTGCTTAAACTTTTGAAACAAGATAAAAAATTAGAAATACCAGATATAGAAGATGAAGATTTGTTGATTTACTTTCACAGAGCTAAGTGGGGGCTAATAGATAAAAATGTTGAAAAAGAGGAAAAGAAAAAGGATTATTTAAGTTGGGAAAAAGATTTTTTGGATTATCCTAACGTTGTTTGCTATAAGGATATAAGAGAAAAAGAGGAAAAGATTGTTTTATTTCTTGATTATTTCGATTTAAAAGAGCTTATAGACCTTAAACCAAGCTTAGGAAGTGCTTACGTGTACTCAACTTCTGAACCGCATGATGAAGAACAAGAAATAGATTTTGAAAGAATGATGAACTGGATTAAACACTTTAAGCTTAAATTTAGGCAAGCTCATGCTTCAGGACATGCCTCAAGAGAAGAAATAATTAAAATTGCGGGTGAGATTAAAGCTAAAAAAATAATTCCTATTCACACAGAAAATGTAAAAGAATTTAAGAAAATTTTTAAAAATGTCTTAATTGCAAAGAAGGGAGAAGGAATATCAATTTAACTTTATCTGTATTTTTCTCGTAAGATGTTTATTTATATTCAAGTTATTTTTCAATTATGCTTAAACTGGTAATCTTTGATGGAGAAGGAATTCTGTACTCAGGAAAAAAAGCGATTAAAGTTTTTGAAAAGGAGTACGATAATTTTTTGAGAAAATTTGGAGTAAATTTGGGGGAACAGCATAAAATTTGGGTAAAGTTTTATCCTAAAATTTCCTCTGGAAAGATTTCTTTGAGAGAAGCTAACAAGATTATCTATAAAAAACTTGGAATTCCAACTTCAAAAGTTAATGAATGGTTAAGGAAGGATAAACAAATAAACTTAAAATTCATTAAACTTTACAAGAATAGGAAAAAACTTCTAAAAAAAATTAAATCAAAAGGAATAAGAATTGCAATTCTTTCTGACACGGTTCATCCATTGAAATGGAGATTAGAACTTTTCAAAAAGTTTGGTTTGGAAAAAGGAAAACATTATGATAAGCTTTTTATTTCTCACTTAATCGGTTATGAAAAACCTCATCCAAAAGCTTACTTAAAAGTTTTAGAATATTTTAAAGTTAAACCTGAAGAGACGATTTTTGTAGGTCATGATAAGAAGGAAATTAAAGGTGCGGAAAAGGTTGGGATAAAAGCAGTTGGTTGGAAAGAATTAAAGAAAATCTCAAAAAATATTTAAAAATAAAATTAAAATTATGAGGAAAATTTTGATAGTAGTGATCATTGTAGCTATTGGTATAGCAGGATACTACTATTATTCAAGTTTAAAAGAAAGAGAAATTGCAAAGGAGGCTTGTATTAAAGCTTGTATTGAGGCAAAAGCTCAGGAAATGAACCTTAATGAGGGACCATGTCTTTCTAATAAAATAATAGAAAATTGGGTTTGTGATGTAGCTCATAACCCAAGAGAGCCTATAGATGATGTAGAGGAAAATCAATGCCCAGAATATGGAAAAACAGCTTTTCATTTTATTGAAGTAGATCCAAACTGTAATTTCATAAGAGCAGTTTAATTTTTAAAGGAGAAATTTTTTGGTTGAAAATCTAGGGTTTTTCTTATGTATACTTCTAATTTTTTGTAGATGTTTTTTAAAGCTTCTAAATCATCTTCACAATGCTCTATTATTTCTTTTTTTGCTTTATCTCTATTCTTTAAAAACTGAAAATAAAGTTCTTGAACGTTTTTTCCTGTTATACTCAAGTTTTTCTTTATTCCAAAAAATCTAGAAACTTCATCCAGTCTATAAGTTGAAAGGGCTAAGTTTTCTTTTGCAAATTTATATAAATCTAGAATCTTTATTTCAAACAAGATTGACGCATCTATGTTATACTTAATCGATCTAGTTAAAAGAAAGGGGATATCAAAACCAGAATGCCAAATGATTAAAGTTTCGTTCTTATTTTTTCTTATAATTTCTAAAGCTTTTTCTATAGTTTCTTTCTCTTTTTCTGGTTCTTCTGTGAAAATTATTTCCTTTTTTCCACTTGACAAAATAAAACCAGCAGCAATTATTATTCCTATATCTGCATGAAGCGAAGAAGTTTCCAAATCTAAAAACATCATATCTTTTCATAAAACCTTAAACAACTTAAAGATTTCTCTACCTCACTTCCTATGAAGAGATAGAATTTTCGATAAAAATACTCTATTAAAATCTTCTTCCTATCCGAAAAACATAAAATAGGTAGAAGAATAACCTAATTAAATGAAGTATTGTAAT
>JAWBVB010000033.1:0-5122 GCA_039004015.1 Candidatus Aenigmatarchaeota archaeon
TTTATCCTTTTCATGCATTGCAACTATTTCTTGATTGTCAACTTTTGCTCTTAGCTCGAGTTGCCAGAAAGGTTTTGGTTTAAAATTTCTTATTTCAATTTCTCTTTCCAAAAGAAGGTTCAAAGTTGGGCTTTGAACTCTTCCTGCTGATAGAATAGCAAAAGCTTTATTGTTATGATTTTTTAGAGCAAGGGTTAGAGCTCGAGTTAAGTTAATTCCCCAAAGCCAATCAAGCTCATGCCTTGTTAAACCGCTTTCAAGCATGGGAAAAAGAATATGATGTGACATATTTCTGTATGCCTCAACAAGTTCATCTTTTGTTAAGGTTGAGAATTGCATTCTTTTAGCATCTTTAACCTTACAAATGAATCTTAAAATATTGTAAAGCAAAACTTCCCCTTCTGTATCAACATCTGCAGCATCTATGAACTCGTCAGCACCTTTTGCTAAATCCACAATATTCTCAAAGTATTTCCTTGTCCATTCGGTTCCCTTCTTTGTATAAGTAGGGGTCCATTCGTAAGAAAAAATTGGGTAGCTCCATTTCTTACTTTCAGATAATGGGGAGAGGGTAAATAAATGCCCAACAGCAGGAACGCAAACGTGCTTTTTTCCATTTACAGTAAACTCATAATATTCTACTTCCCTTTTTTTGACAACTTTTGGCTTTTTATCAGCTAAAGCTTCAGCTATTCTTCTTGCTGCGTCTGGCTTCTCAGCTATTATTAAAGTATAACCCATAAACTTCACTTAAGCTTTGTTATCCACTTGTCAACTAAACTCTTGATTCTTTCCCATTCTTCATAACTTTTTATGTTTAGCCTGTTGACTTGAGTTATAGGATTTTTTTCATCTAATAATTCAAAATTGATTTTTCCTTTTTCATCTCTGAAAACTTTTCCTTTAATCTTACCTTTAGCTATCCTTAACTTCTTTATTCCTAAGTTGTCCCTAACTATTCCCACACAAACTGCCCAGATTGCGGAAAGCTTATCCGCCTAGGGGGAATATTTCATACTTTTCCCAGTTGCTTTCAAATTTTTTCTCCATCTTTTTCACCTTAATTATTATGATTATTATAATAATTAAAGAAAATTTTTAAACTTTACTCTATAACTATTGGGCTTACTTTTTTCTTAGCTTCTAATCTTTCTTCTATAAGAGAAATCTTTTTTGTTATATCTTCTAAAACAGAAGAGAGTTCAGCTTTTTTTTCTTCTTTATTTTTTTGAACTAAAGATTTAATTTCATCCATATTTTCATTAAAACTTTCTTCAAGAAGTTTTATTTTTTTCTCTAGTTCGTCTATTCTCAAGCTTAAATTCAAGAAATTTCTTTCTATCTCATTTTTAGCACTTTCTTCTTTAATCTCAACCGGTTTAAAACTTGTTAAGCTTAACTCTAGGCTAGAAATTTTTCTTTCAATACTTTCCATCCTTTCTTCAAATTCTCTTGTTCCTTTGTTTGGTAAAGTTGAGATTGTTGAACCAAGCCTTCTTAAATCATCTTCCAAAGAGCTAACTCTATTTTCCAATTCACTTATTTTAGAAGGGTCAAATTCTTCTAGTCCAACTGATTTTGCTTCTAAATTTTTAATCTCATTCTCAACTACATTTATTCTTTCGTTTAATGGTTTTGTTGCTGAAAAAATGGTGTCGTATACTCCTTCTACCATCTTTTTTTGCTCCTCTAGCCTTTTTAAAGCTTGATTTAGCATCTCAACTTTTTCTTCAAAACCTTTTATATCAATTTTTCTTATTTCTTCAACTTTTCTGTCAAATTCTTCAATAAAACTTTTTATGTAGTTTATTTTTTCCTCTTCCTTTTTCCACTCTTTTTTGATTTTTTCTAAATCTTCCAAAAAATCTACTATTACTTGTTCAACGTTAGGCTTTTCTCTTATTTTTTCAAGTTCAGCAAGAATCCTTTCTACCCTTTTTTCAAGAAATAGAATTCTGCTTTCAATCTCTTTACCTTTTTCAAAAGTTTCAGTCTGTCTTAAACCTTCAGGCTGTTTTTCAGAGTAAGCTTCAAAATCCATTTTTATCTAATTATATTTTCCTTTTTTAACCATATATACCATATACTCACTACTACTATGATTAAACCTTCTCTCCAGAGAAAGTTATGAACAACATCTAAGTATTGCGAGCCAAAGCTCATGCAAAAAAGAATTGTAGAAAAAATTCTTAAGAAATTCAAGAAAAAAAGGAAAGGCAAAACAATAGCTAAAACTTTAAACTTTTTATCAAGCTTAGAAGGTGTTGCAAAAACCAGGGCAAAAAACAAGTACATAGTTTTCCAGCCAGTACAATCAAAAGAAATGATAAAAGTCTCTATTTGTAAGCCTTTTTCTGTTTTGAAAGGGATGTAAAGATAATAATCTTCAAAAGAAACACCAGGATCAAACTTTGATAAAATAAAATATAAGCTTGAAGCTAAAAAGTTTTGAATTAAAGGAAAAGAAACATCAAGATAAATTGTTAGATATAGAGGAATAACCAAAACATTCAGTTTTATAAAAAATAAAAGAACTTTCAAAAGTTTTTCATCTATTTTTTTCATCCTTTCTCTCCAAAATTTTTTTAGTAGCATTAACTATATTTTCGCTCTCACTTTTCATAACTTCTTCAACAACTTTCTCATAAATTTCTTTTTTATTTATTTTCTTTAGAAAGTCTTCTATCCTTAAGAAAAGTTCATGATAATGCTTGAAAGCTTTTAGACAAGCAGCCAAAGCATCCTTTTGATGAGAATCTTTTATAATTTTTTCATACCTTTGAATTATCTTTAATTTTTCTACGTTGGACAAAGATACTTCAGGATAAAAAATCCTACTTCCTAAAGAGCTTGCTATTTTTTCTATAGTTTTTGGTACAGGGTTGACATCAGAAGCTATTATCAAAGGCTTTCCAAATTTTAAAATATGCTTTATTATTTCACTTTTTTTAGCTTCCTTCTTACTTGTTAATTCAACGATATTTCCTTTCGTGTCAAGAATTGCAATACCAACTGTTAAGCCAATGTCAATTCCAACAATAATTCCTCTTGTCAGACAAACACCAATTAATATTTCTCTCTTAAAATCTTTTTAATCTTTTCAGCTTTTTTCCCCAAAACTTTTTTCAGTTCTTCTTCGCTTGCGCTAAAAACTTTTTCAACGCTTCCAAAATTTTTTAATAGCTTTACAGCAGTTTTTGTTGAAACTCCTGGTAAAGAACAAACAATAAACTCTTGAATTTTTCTTATGTCCTTAGGCTTTTTTCCAACTTTTATCGCTACTTCACTTTTTGTTTCGCTTTGTTCTTTTTTGGCAATCCAATAAATAAGCTTAGCAGTATCGAAAGAATTTTTTGTGTTAACTAAGGAAATTCCAAAATCTATGAGCAAGCATGCCAAAGCAGCTTTTAATGCATTATCGTTAATTTCCCTGTTTGAATAACCTTCTATAACAATTATCGGTTTTTCAAAATTTTTTCTTAACAAAGAAGCTTGTTCGAATATTCTTCCATCGATTATCGAAGAAATAAAGTCTGAGTGAGTTTTTTTCTCAACACAAACCTTTTCGGAAAGGATAAAATCTCCGATTCCTAGGCTCTGTACATTAACTAAGGCTCCAAGTTTTTTCAGTTCTTCTATAACCTCTTTTTCCCTGTAATCGCAAACTATCAGAATTTTTTCTTTTGGTTTGAGAATTTTTTGTGTATCCAAAGTTTCACCTTAATTTCTTGATTTTTTGTAAGAATATAAAGATTTTTACTCAAGTTAAGCTCAGAAGTTAGGCAAATAGATTGCTATTTTCCTCTTTACTCAAAATTTTCAACCAAACATTATTATTTCCTCTAAACTTAAGTTTTCAGAATTTTTCTTGTGTATTGGTTTATACTTTTTATTTTTTTACCCAATCTAGCAAAGTTTTTCTTTTACTTTTCTCTCTCATGTCATAAAGAATTCCTTTCATTTTCTTTTCTCTATGGAAAGCAGTCCAGTAATAAGCTTCGTCACGAGTGTTTTTGGTGATCAAATAAATGATTTTACCAGGACTAGTTCTTCCTGTCCTTCCTCTTCTTTGGATAGCTCTTATTTCTGAAGGTACACTTTCATAAAAGATGACATAGTCTACATCAGGAATAGATAAACCTTCTTCTGAGATGGAAGTACCGCAAAGTACGTTAAATTCGTTTCTTGTAAATCTTTCCAATGTTTCAATCTGCTTTTGTTGTGTTAGTCCTGTTTTTTCTCTTTTTGCTTGTCCTATCAAAATTTCAGATTTTATTTCATTTTTCCTTAAAGTTTCATTTATTATGTCAATAGTGCTTCTATAATTTGCAAAAACAATTATTCTGTTTGAAGGATTTTGCTTTAGTAAATCTTTGACTATAAACAAAAGCTTATCAAGCTTTGGATGCTCTATTCCTTGGGAATAGAGTTTTTGGGCAATTTTTATCGCTTCTTTTATTCTCAAATCTTTTATTAGTAGCTTATCGCTTCTTTTCTTGCTTGCTTCTATTTTACTGAAGAAATCTAGTAAAGGAGAAATCCCTTGAGTTTCTAAAAGTTCCAAGGCATGCTCAAGCTTTATAGCTTCTGCAACTTTTATCATTGCTGCTATATAATAATTTTTTGTCCCTTCCATTACTCTTAAGCTAAACTTTTCCTGAAGCATGAGCAAAGATTTTTTACTTGGCCTAAGAGTTTGAAGAAAGTTATGGTCTCTTAACCAAACAAGATCTTCCTTTAATTTTTCTTGAAGCAAAACTTTTATTTTTTCAAAATCTTCTGGCAGTTCAACATAAACCCATTCTTTTTTTGTAGGATGAATGTATTTTTTCAAATCTTCATCTAACTCAGTTCTTATTTCAACAGCCTCTATAAAAAGATTCTTCTTTATTTCTTCTATTCTTTCAAAACTTCCTCCTGGAGAAGCGGTTAAAGCAAGGATTAAAGGATTCTTTGCTTGTTCCATATACTTTTTTGCTATAAAAGTATAAGAATAGTCTTTAACTGCTCGGTGTGCTTCATCAAAAGTTAAGAAGCTAAAATTTTCTAGGCTAAGTCTTCCGCTTTCTAAGTCGTTTTGGATACATTGAGGTGTGCTAGTAATCACTTTCCCTATTTCGTA
>JAWBVB010000034.1:0-5064 GCA_039004015.1 Candidatus Aenigmatarchaeota archaeon
CTTAATCTTCCAACTTCTTGAGAAACTTCAAATGGAACTGGTACTAGTTCTCCCACCCATGCTGGTATAGCAGCTTCTACGTCAAGAGTTGGCTCGACAATTATCCTATCTTCCTTAATATCTAAAACCTTCCAAGCCTCACCCTTAACTATAAAGCTATTCCCTATTTCAGCATGCAAAGCAACAAATTCCTCGTCCAAAACCCCAACAAAGCTGTTGTCTAAAGAATTAAAAATTTTAAATTGCTTCACATCAGGAATCGTTGAAAGTTGAGTAAAGTAATATTCAAAACCTCTTCTCTTCTTCCTTATTTCTTTATCTAAAAATATTAAGCCTAGTTGCTGAAGTTGTTTGCAAACTTCTAAAAATTCTGTATAGCTTAAATTCCTGTAGGGATAAGCTCTTTTGACTATTTGGTAAGCTTTTTCTACTTCTATTCTCCAAAAATCATGAGTTAGGCCAACTATTTGATGAGCTAATATATCATAAGAATTTTCATGAAACTTTAATTCTTCCAACTCTTCTTTCAAAGCTTTTCTTGCTATTACTGCAGACTCAAAAATATCGTCTTCGTCTGTTGAAATTACTATACCTTTAGCTACTTTTTCAACTTCGTGCCCACTCCTTCCAACTCTTTGAATCAATTGTGTTACTTGTCTAGGGCTCATATATTGAAGAACTAAATCAACGCTACCTACATCTATTCCAAGTTGTAAGGAACTTGTTGAAATTATTGCTTTTATTTTTTCTTGTTTAAATTCTTTCTCAGTTTTAATTCTAACTTCTTTGCTTAAACTTGAGTGGTGCACACCAACAGGAAAGTTTTTATCTATTGCTTTAATTCGTGATGCTAAAATTTCAGCAAACTCCCTTGTGTTGGTGAAAGTTAAAACTGAGCGAGATTTTTTAATCATTTCCATTATAAGCCTAAGCCTTGCAGCAGTTTCTGGGGAGGCAAATATTTTCTCACTTATTTTTTTGTCTATAGGCTGAGGTTTTGGATAGAGTACTTTTATTTTAATTCCTTTTGGAAAAGTAGCTTTTATAATTTCTATGGGTTTGGTAGGAGATATAAACTTTGCAACTTTTTCTGGTGAACCTACAGTTGCGCTTAATCCTATAACCTGAAAATCCTTACAAATTTCTCTTAATCTTTCTAAAGCTAGACTAAGTTGCGTTCCTCTTTTTGAGTCGGCTATTTCATGTACTTCATCTATTACTACCCATTTCACGTTACTCAAATGCTCTCTTATCTTTTTCCCAGGTAAGATTGCTTGTAGAGTTTCTGGAGTGGTGATGAGTAAAGAGGGAGGAAATTCTACTTGCAACTTTCTTTCGTAAGGGCTTGTATCACCATGTCTAACCGAAGCTTCTATTCCAATTTCATTACACCACCATAAAAGCCTTTCAAGAAGGTCTCGGTTAAGGGCTTTTAAAGGAGTAATGTAAAGAATACTGATAGGTTTAGGTTTCTTTTCCATAAGAAAATGAAATAAAGGAAGCATACAACTTTCAGTTTTTCCTGTGCCAGTAGGTGCAATAACTAGAACATTTTTTCCTTCTAAAATATAGGGGATTGCAAGTTTTTGTGGTAAGGTGGGTTGCTTAAACCTTTTTTCTATTATTTTCCTAAGTTGAGGATTAAGTAGCTCGAATACCATAATTATCACTAACTTTTTTGAAGAATATAATGTAATTGCTTTAAATAAAAATTAATGGAATAACTCTTTTCTTTAAATCTTTTTTCAAAAGCTTAAAAATTTTAAATTCGAATTAAAAGTTTATGGAAAAAAGATACAGATCAAGATTTGAAATAATAGCACGTATCCTAAAAATTACTTCAAAACCAGTACCAAAAATACAAATAATGTATAGAGCTAATTTAAGCAATTCTACGCTTAAAAAATATCTTAAAATAGTTTTGGAGCATGGCTTAGTTGAGCAAAATTGTGACAGATATAAAATAACAGAAAGAGGAAAAGAGTTTCTCGAGATTTATTCTCAACTGATGGAAATTTTATATTCTAACCGATAATTATTCTTGTGAATGAAGTTGAAAGGATAATTAAAATATTGAACAAAAAATATAAGGTTAAACCTTGGAAAGAGAAACCTTTTAAGCTTCTCATCGGTACAATTCTTTCACAAAGAACAAGAGACGAGAAAACTTCTCAAGCTTGGAAAAGACTTTTTTTGAAAGCAAATACTCCAGAAAAAATTTTAAATTTAAGTGAAAAAGAAATTCAAAACTTAATTAAAGATGTAGGTTTTTACAGACAAAAAGCAAAAAGAATCAAAAAAATTTCTCAAATAATCTTAGAAGAATATAAAGGTAAAGTTCCTTCCTCTAGGGAAGAGCTGCTTAAGCTTCCTGGAGTTGGACCAAAAACTGCTGATGTGGTTCTTTCTTATTCTTTTGGTAAGCCTGTAATCGCTGTTGATACACATGTAGCTACTATTTCAAAAAGGTTAGGATGGACAAAAAGCGATAAGCCAGAAAGAATTAGAGAGGATTTACATAAAATTGTTCCAAAAAAGTATAGATTAATAATAAATAATCTTTTTGTTGAATTCGGTAAAGAAATTTGTAGGGCAAAACCAAAATGCTACGTTTGTCCGATTATAAAATTTTGTAAATTTTCTAAAAAAATTACAACTTAAAGTAGTAAAAAAATTTTATCTTATCTATTTTCTCAGAAAAGAATTATGAAAAAAGCAATCTTGGCTTTGAGTTTTATTTTGTTGATACCAGTAGCATATTCCCTTAAGGCAAACATAAAAGAAGGTGAAATAGTAGAGATAGGGAACAACGAATTTCTAGTTTCTTTTGGGATGATAAGAGGAAGTATAAACTTTAAACTTGGAGACTATAAATGGCCTGCAAAGGAAATATGGTTAGTGCCAGAGGGTACTTTACCAAGTTATTTTAAGTCAACAGGTAATTATTTAGAAATTCCAGAGAACATTACCTTTAGCACTTGTAAAACTTCTATATATTACAATGAAACTTTGGGCTATGCTTTCAAGGTACTTTCTTCACAAATACAAGAAAACGGAAGCTTTTGTGGTTTAGCTTATAACGGAACTTATGATGTTATAGCAAAGTTCTAGTGATAACATGAAATTCCTGTTCGTGATTTTGTTTATTTTTCTTTTTTTATTTTTATTATATTATTTTTCTTCCTACACAGCCTTCTTTCTTAAAATTGACTCAAACCAAACAGAAGATTTTTATTTTGTTGGGAAAGTTAGGATAGAAAAAGGAAAAATAGCAAATGTGAATTTTTCCTTAAATACTTCTTAGTCTGCTTTTCCAAATAACTTTTTCACCTTTAATTTTCATTCTTAAAGTAAGATTTTCTTTGCTTTTTCTATAAAGATTTTTAACTTTTTCTTTTGAATGTTAGTTTTTTTTCTAAGTTCTTCTGGACTTTCTTCAAGAAGTTGTTTAAGTAAAACTATTCCTACGCTACTAAACTTTTTTCTACTTTTTTCATCCAGATCTTTCAAAATAGTTATAGGATAAAGCTTTTTTTCCTCTATAAGCCTTTCTAAACCTTTTTCCTCAGGATACTTCCAACCTATAAAATCAATTCCTTTACACAAAGCATACTTTTTTGCATGTTCAGAAAATTTGGTATTGCAAATTATCAGAATTTTGTTAAAATCTAAGGAATTTTTTCCCATTTTTCTCCCTTCTTTTATATCTTCGAGTATAGCCTGGGCCTCAAGAAAAACATCTTTACCAGTATAGGTATGATGATTGAAGTGATGTTTAATTTCGATTAAAAATATTTGATCATCCTTTTTTGCTATACCATCAATCTCATGATCAACACAATATCCTTCAACTATTTGGTTTGGAATGACCTCATATCCATATTCTTTTAAAAGAAGATGGACAAACCTTTCAAAATCAGGTTTTGGACTAAGTAAGGAAATAGCTTCCCTCAAGTCTATTTGGTACTTTATTTCGGGTTTAAATTTTTGTGAAAACTTGAAAATCATTCTAAGAATTTTTCTTGTTTCTATTCCTTCATAAATTCTTTTTTCAATTTCTCTAGCTACTAGTTCTGCTTGTTCTTGTGAAACTCCAATTCTTAAACAAGTTCTTACGACTTTTTCTTTTTTAAATTCCTCTTTTCTTCCATCAGCTTTTATTACAAAAACCATCAAAATTAATTTTAAACTTTCAACTAATAAATATGTCAAAAAAAGTTTTGAGATGTGCCTTATGTAAAAGTAAAGAGTTAAACTATTTACCTTGGTTAGGACAAGTTTATGAATGTAGGAATTGTGGGTACAGAGGAGTTTTGTTCATAGAATCGAAGAAAAGGAAAAGATTATAAAACTATTTTACCTTTTCCATAAGGTATATGTCTTTTTATTTCTTCCAAATCTATTTTTTCAACTAAGTTTTTAATTTCAAAAGGAACTTTTAAAAGTAATTCTCTTTTTATTTCTCTTGCTAAATCTTCTGAACTAGTATCTCCTGGACAAATCGTAACTATATAAGGAGTTTGTTTTTTTATTGCTGTTACAGGTCCTGCTATTATTTTTATTCCATTTTCAATTTTTATTCCAATCGAAATTCTAAGCAGAATCTTTTTTAGCCATTCTCTTTTTCCTTTAATTTTAAAACTTCCTAAAGGTAAGGCTTCCTTTACGACTTGCTCAGGTTTTACATAAAAAACATCTATACTACCTAAGCCTAAAAGCCAAGCTTTAGAGTAACTAGCAGCAAATTCTGCAGCTTCCATTATAGTTTCCATAGGTATTTCTTTCTTCTTTTCATTTCTTATCACAACAAAAGGTGCTCCACGAATATCTGCATGAAGTATCAAATCTCTTTCTCTTGTATATTTTTTTACTATTTCTTCGTTGGTTTTAGCATCTTTACCAGCTATAACCAAGAAATTCTCACTACTTATAAACCATCTAAACCTTTCATACCATTCCTTTTTTTCTTCTTTTTCTTCTAATTTCTCTTCAATTTTAATTTTTTCAAGAGCTTTTTTCACTTTCTCTATCTTTTCTTTAGCTTTTTTTGCTTTGGTAAAGTAA
>JAWBVB010000035.1:0-5061 GCA_039004015.1 Candidatus Aenigmatarchaeota archaeon
CATTATCTCATTATTTTTGATTTCTCCTTCCTGCTTTTGTATAAATGCTTTTATCTCTAGAACTTTTTTATTAAGTTCAGAAATTTCTCTTTCTATTTCCTTCTTTTCAGCATACTTTGGGAATGCCTCAAAAACATCAACAGGTCTTCCAAATTTTTCTGCTATAGTAAGGAGTAATTTAATTCTATCTATTCCAAGACTTTTTTTGAATATAAGTTCGTGAGTCATACTTATTGCAGAAATTAAATAAGCATACTTTGCTTTTTCCTCTTCTAGTTTAGCCTCAATCATTTTTAGTTGATTCTCCACTTCCAAACTTTTCCTTTTCAAATCTTCCAATTTTTCAAATTCTTCTAGTGCTGCTATGAGTTTTTCTGCCTGACCAAATTTTCTTGCTAGCACTAAAATCATGTTGAGATCAGATTCAGAATAACCAGCTTTGATTAGCTTATCGTAAACGTTAAGCATTCCCTGCTTATCTATAAGCTCATTTTTTAAGTTATCTAACTTTTGTTGCAAGTCTGTAATTTCAGAACTAATGTTTTCTCTTATTCTTTTCACTTCTTCTATTTCCTTCCGAATCTCAGCTTTTTTCTTCAAAAGTTCCTGCAATCCCTCAAACTCATTTAAGGTTTTAAGGATTTCTTTACCAAACTTCTTAGCCGCTAAGGCAATGTACTTAAGCTTTTCTGAATCTATTTCACTCTTCTCTAGCTCGCTTTTCCAACTTGCCATTTCCTTCGCTTTTTCTATCGTTAAGTTTGCTTGCTTCATTAGTTCGTAAAATTCGATAAAGTTAGTTGTCTCGATTCTCTCTTTTTTTTAATTTATCTAAAAAATCAGAGACTTCAAGCAAAGATAAGTGTTTTTTTCTAAGAGCCTCTTCTTTTTCTAAAAACGATTTTATGTCATCTAGACTTAAACCTAAGTAAACTAACTTGTTTAACATTGAAACTAAACTTTCTTTCGCTTTTGCATCTTTTATTTTTATTCCAATTGTGTAACCTTTTATTGTACTGTTTTTCCATCGACCTTCTGTTAACTCTTCAATTTCTTCATTCGTAAAACTTTTCGATCTCAAGCTTCTCATAAGCCCTTTGCCCTTTCTAGCTCAAAATCTTCTAGTTTTTCAGCCCGCGCTAGCATTTTTAGTTCTCTAATTTCTTCAATAGCTTCCATATTTTAAAGTTATTCTTAAAAAATTTTTAAATGAATAAAGGTTGATGGGAAGTTGAAGAGTTAATATTAGGTTGGAGATGAACGGTTTCTTATTTTTCTTTCTTCTGTTATAAATAGAAAGAAGAAGTATAATTTTATTGATGCTCATATGAACTAAAGTTAGTAGTTTTTGTTAATTGAAAGTTTGAATATGAGATTACTACGTCACCACCATATAAACTTTCATTTGACTTTAACAATAAGTAATTCAACATCTGGATTTTTCGCTATCAGTAGAAAACATGTCTAGACTCATGTTATAGATGATTTATGCGATATCTTTACCTAAAAGTATTTTAATTGCTAATTTAGTTTTTTTCAGGCGCATAAAAAATTATACTTAATTTGTTTTTTCGATTAAATTCCAACTTTCAAAGTAGAAAATAATTAAAGTGGGTCAATCCAATTTAAGCGAATCTTACAAAGGTTCAAATTCTTTAATAAATTTATAATAGTATGGTTTGACTTCTTCAGGAGTCTCCCCAATCTTTTAGCAAGTTCTATAATATTCTTGTCGTCATCTAATCCTAAATTCCCCATTTCTTTCAATTCTTTTCTTACTAAATGTCCCAACTCCCCATATCCCTTCAGGCAGAACTTTCTATTGGGTAACTGCTCAATGATTTCCCATTCTTTTTGTACATATAAAACTCTGTCTATACTACCTTTTGGTATTCCTGTTAGCTTGATTAAATCACTCTTACGCAAAAGTCCCATTTCCTTAAGTTTTTCTATTATTTTTTTACCTTTTTGTGTAAGCTTTAAATAGCCACGCCGTTTTGTTCCAATCTCTCCCAATTTCCACATCCTGTGTAACCTTTTTCGCCATATTGACACACCCCATGTAAATTATATTAGGTGAAAAAATATGAAAAAAAACTCTGTTGTGAGGTTTACAATCTCCTTACCAAAAGAATTGGTAGATGCTCTGGAAGAAGTAAAAGTAGAGAAGTGGCTGCCCACCCGCTCAGATACAATCTGTCAACTTTTAATTGAGAGGTTAACTCAACTCAAAAAAACTGAAAAAACTGGAGGATTCTCAATGAATGAGATAAAGGAAAAATTGCCTGCTTGGTGGCACCTCTTCACGGAAAATTTTCAAAAATATTTAAAAAGAAAAAGGCTGCTGCATCATCTTGCAGCAATCAACTTCATGGTGTTTCCAATGGAAAATTGGAAAATTGAGCTTAAAAATTTTATAGAAAAGTACCGCTCATTAGGGTGGGAACTGGTACCGCTCAAAGGAAAAATACCAATTGTTAAGGAATGGTCTAGCGAATCTATTGAAGTAGAAAGATATTTAAACAAAAGAGTTAATCTCGGCATTAAGACAGGACGCTGTAGTAATGGACTGTTGGCCTTAGATATAGATCAGCCTGAGCTATTAGATTTTGACTATCAAACAGCAATCCTTCAAGGCGCCATGGTTCATAACACCTTCAAAGGCTGGAGAGTAGTATTTTACGCTAACGAAGAGCTTTGTAAATTGAATAGAAAAATTCAACTTAAATTAGAAGAAATAAATGAAGAGGATAAATTCAAATTGTTTTTAAAGGGAAATGAAACCAGCATTAGCGTTATTGAATTACTTGGGGATGGTCGTCAATTTATGGCTCCACCTTCGATTCATCCAGAAGGTAGAAAACTAGAATGGATTACCCAATTAAAAGATAAGTCCACGGCTTTATGCATCTATTCAAAAAAAGAACTCCGCACTTTTATTCTCTCTTTAATTAAGAATCCAAAGTATTGGTGGGTCGCTGATGAGCTAGTTCCTGAAGAATCATGTCCTGCGGGGAATTTTGAGTTTCTTCGCTCGCTACTTGCTAAGATAAGAGAGGTTCTCCAACCTAGATTTGTAGGTGAAACTCCCGGCTATTTTATTTATCATTGCCCCTTCCACCCATCTAATGAGCATCCGAGCTTCGCAATTAATAAAGAAAAATTCTACGGAATAGACTACCATGATGGTTCCACCTATAACTTAAAGGAACTAGCCAAAAGGTTACACGTCCAATTACCCATTGCCCCCTATAATATATATACTGAGCAAGTGGGCATACAATCTTTTGAAGCTGTCAGATACATTGACGCAATTAAGTCAGTAAAAAAAATTTCTTGGATAGTGGAAGAAATTTTGCCAAATTCCAGCCTTTGCTTGCTTGCTGGCAAGGGTAGTACGGGAAAAACGTGGCTTGCCCTTCAGCTGGCAAAACAAATTGCAAAAGGGGAGAAAGTGTTTGGTTGGTTTAGATGCAAAAAGACAGGAGTACTTTTGATAGATGAAGAAAATGACCTAGAAATTCATAGACAACGTGCAGAAATGTTAGGAATAAGAGGATAAGAAATCTCTTTATTCTTAATTTTCAAGACTTTAGGTTGGATGATAATGACTCCCATTATTGGTTAGACGAATATCTAACCCAAAATCCAAAAATAGGAGTTGTGATAATAGATTGTTGGACAGATGTTATTCAAAAAATCGATGAAAATAAAGCTGTAGAGATTGATAACTTGTTAAGCAAAGTTAAACGCCTGTGTATAAAGCATGGGATAGTGTTAGTCATCGTACACCACCTCCGCAAAGGTCTTGCTTATGCAACTGATTAACTAGATGAATTAAGAGGATCTAGCGTGCTTTTAAATAAGCCTGATGTAGTACTCCTATTAAAAAATGCAAAAGAATTTGGGGAGGATGTTAAAATTTTAGAATGCTTGAAAAACAGAAAAGGCCCAACTTGGAGCATTTACCTTAAGTACAATCAGATCGATGATAGGGCTAACTATCGAGTATGCAGAGGAAGTTAAAGCTGAAGAAACTGAAGTTCTTAAATGTGTAAGAATCTTGGAAGAATGGTTTGAAAGAGAAGGAATTAAAGAATTTAAAACAAGCCAAGCTAAAAAGATCACGAACTATGGGAAAGGAAGTGTAGGACGAGTCCTCGACTATCTTATGGCTAACAATCGGATAAAGAGAATTAAGAGAGGGTTGTACGCTGTACTACCAAAACAGCTGAAGTTATCTCAGTTCTCTAACTTGCCCAATGCCCAGAGTATATATAGTAGTGGGCGATTGGGCGATATTAGTAATGAAAATGAAATCGACAAAGCTGCTGATGAAATTTCGGAAAGGCTTGGAATTCCCAAAATTCTGAGAAAAAAAAGGCAAAAAATAACATGAAAAGAATTTAAGAAAAAAATGAAGGAAAAGTTTGAGCCTAACTTATAATTCTAGGTAAAAAACTTTCTTTCTTACTTTTTAACAAATACTGTGTTGCACGATCTTCACAGAACTTTAATTTAGAATTAATAGTTGAATAAAACTTGGCTTTTCTATTACAAAAACTGCATTTTATTTTCTTTCTCACACTTCAAAATTAGAAAAAAGAATATAAAAAGCAATACTAAGAAATTAAGCTCAAAAATGTCAACTTTTAGCCACTCTCCCAGCCTGGGCGTCCTTGCTAATTTTTATATGCTTTTCGCTTTCTCCCCTTTCTTGAAAGTTAAGCGGAACATATAGCAGAAAAGGCAAGGAATGAAGCAGAATGAGCCATGCTTCCTCCTGAAGGAAGTTGGGAAGCATAGGTCTGGAAGAATCTAACGTATGGCTGATTTGCGGAGATGCGTTCGAACAGATGAAACTTATACCTAGCAAGAGCATAGATCTTATTCTAACATATCCTCCTTATGACAACACAGCATATATGCAAGGCTTGAACTATGAACAAAAGCTATTTCTTGCTAAAGAATTCGAAAGAGTTCTGAAACAAACTGGAAATCTGTCTTTGTTTTGCAGTTATGAAGACAAATGGAAATGGTACAACATTCTGACAAGAGCTA
>JAWBVB010000036.1:0-4956 GCA_039004015.1 Candidatus Aenigmatarchaeota archaeon
AAGGAAGAAATAATAGCTTATGGTCATCCAAACATTTCTGCTACGCATAAAACAACTTTTGAAATCACAAAATCTGGAGAAATAAGAAAAGATGCTGACTGTGTAATTGGAGTAAAAGCAAATAAAGCATGCAAAGATTTAAGCAAAGAAATAAAGGAAGCCTTAAAAGAAGGGAAAAAAGTTGAGATAAAAATTAGTGCTGCTGGAATAGAAGATGTAATAATAGCTTATGGTTCACCTGCCCTAAAGTTAAGTCATGTAGAAGACATTGTAATTAGAAAATCTGATTTTATTGACAACAGAACCTTGGCTATATTAGCTAACAAAGCTGCTTGCGACTTGAAAAGAGAGCTTGTGGAAAAATTGAAAAATCCTGAAACTGAGATAAAAATAACGATTGAAGTAAAATAAGGGGGTTGTCGTCTAGCTTGGTCTAGGACACGAAAATTAGTGGAAGCCTCGGGCGCTCGTAACCTGGGTTCAAATCCCAGCAACCCCATCTCATCTCTTTCTCATATTTTGTTGCACTAATAATTTTTAACTCAAATTTTTTCAAACTTTCTAGCTTCAAAAGTTTAACATTTTTGGGTAGCTACTAAACCATATTTTAGTTAGCAATAAGGCGCATAAAAAGTAATAATTATCTATGGAATACTGGTCGAAAACAAGTGAAGAAGTTATAAAATTTTTTTCTTCTTCTCAAGAAGGATTGAGTGAAAATGAAGCAAGAAAAAGAATAACAACTCATGGTCTAAACGATATTCCAAAAAGAATGGAAAAGTCTGCCTTTATTTTATTCATTTCTCAATTTAAAGATCCTCTACTCTTACTACTTCTAATAGCGGCATTAATCGCTTACATTACAGAAAGTGTAACAGAATCAATTATAATAATATCTATTCTCTTTGTCGATTCTCTGCTTGGATTTATCCAAGAATACAAAGCTGAGTTAGCTTTAAAAAAACTCTGTAAATACATAAGATATCGAGCAAAAGTTCTTAGAGATGGAAATTTGGTTGAAATTGACACAAGACATCTAGTACCTGGAGATATAGTTTTAATCGAAACTGGTGACAGAATTCCTGCAGACCTTCGTTTAATAGAAACAGATGAATTAGAAATAGATGAATCTCTAGTTACTGGTGAGGCTTATCCAGTTGTTAAAAATGCTTCTCCTATCCAAAAGGAAAAAGTAGAGCCTCAAGAAATGAAAAACATGGCTTTTATGGGTACTTTAGTAACAAACGGAAAAGGAAAAGGTATAGTTGTTGCTACTGGTATGAAAAGCACTTTTGGAAGAGTAGCCGGTTATCTTAAGTCAGAAGAGCCAGTAACAAGTTATCAAAAAAACATTAGAAAGCTTAGCAGATTTATGATGAAAATTGTAATTGCTGGAGTAATTTTCATATTTATAATTAACTCGCTCTTAGGAAAAGAGGTTTCAGATTCACTTTTATTTTCTTTAGCCTTAGCGGTTGGGATAGTACCAGAAGCTTTGCCTGTAGTTATAACTATAGGTTTATCAAAAGGTTCGATAAAAATGGCAAAAAAAGGAGTTATAGTGAAAAAACTTGTAGCAATAGAAGATTTGGGTAACATGGATATTTTATGTATAGATAAGACTGGTACTTTAACACAAAACAAAATAAAACTAATCGATTATGTAAATTTAGATGAAAAAAAAGATGTGGAAATTGTAGCTCTTGCTTCTACAGCCCTTTCTGTTGTTGAAAAGAAAGGTAAGCTCATAGGAAACTCCATAGATGTAGCAATAGGTGAGTTTGCTAAATCTTTGCCTAGTAAAAAATATGAAATTATAGATACTATACCCTTTGATTACAACAGAAAAAGAATGAGTAGTGTTATTAAAAAGGAAGGTAAGCTTCTACTTATATGCAAAGGGGCACCAGAAAGTATAATCTCGGTATGTTCAAAAATGAAAAAAGCTAATAGAATTTTAAGTTTAGATAAAGATAGAGTTGAGAAAATTCTTGAAGAACTATTCAAAAAAGGTTATAGAGTTATTGCAGTTGCTGAAAAAGTTGTAAAAAAGAAAGAAAATTACACCGAAGAAGATGAAAAAAATTTAACGCTACTTGGTTTTTTGTGCTTCACAGATCCGCCAAAAACTGGAATCAAAAAAACTGTAGAGGCACTTAAAAATTTAGGTATTGAAATAAAGGTACTAACTGGAGATAATGCTATAATTGCAGAAGAGGTTATGAAAGAAGTTGGAATTGAAGTTAAAGGTATTTTAAGTGGAATCGAAATTGATTCAATGGATGAAAAAGAACTTTGCAAAGCTGTTGAAAAGAGCAATCTATTCGTTAGGTTAACTCCTGAAAATAAAGTTAGAATTGTTAATGTTTTAAGAAAAAATGGTCATGTTGTTGGGTTCTTGGGAGATGGTGCTAACGATGCGCCAGCCCTTCGCTACGCAGATGTGGGAATTTCTGTTGAGAATGGGGTTGATGTTGCAAAAGAAGGCTCTGATATAATTTTAACAAGAAAAAGCTTAAAGGTAATTTTAGATGGAATTGTAGAAGGAAGAAAAACGTTTGGAAACACAACTAAATACATACTAAACACACTCTCCGCTAACTTAGGAAATATGACGAGCTTAGCCATAGTTTCACCTTTTCTTAATTTCTTTCCTATGCTTCCTTCTCAGATTCTTTTAACAAATCTGATAAGCGATGGGCCATTGCTTTCAATCTCAACAGATAAAGTTGACGAAGAAGAATTAAAAATGCCAAAACATTGGAACCTTGATTTTATCGGAAAGTTTTGTGGTTTCTTTGGTTTCATAAGCTCGATTTTTGATTTTGCAACCATGAGCTTACTTTTACTATTTGGGACAAGTGTTGCTTTGTTTAGAACGGGTTGGTTTTTAGAATCAGTATTTTCAGAAATATTGATAACTTTTGCTATAAGAACAAGAAAGAGGTTCTACAAGAGTAAGCCTAGCGAAATCTTAATTTTATCTTCTCTAGTTTTCGGATTAGTAACATTAATAATAATTTATTCTCCTTTGGGAGTGTTTTTTGAATTTGTTTATCTAAATTTATTTTTCCTTTCATTAATAGTTACAATTTTATTAGCATACTTTATTATAGTAGAGTTTACAAAACAAATTATTTACAGAAAATTCCTTAATTCAACCCAAAAAACTATTATCTAAAAACAAATCTTAGCTCAATTTCTTCACTTTTTCTTCTCTCTTCATTTAGAAGTTGCTCTTGCTTTTTCACTATTTCCAACAATTCCTTTGGGGCTTCTTCCATCTCTAGAATTCTTTTCAAAATTCTGTTAAACTCATAAAGCGAAGCCAAACGATTTGGAACCCAAACTATTTTTCCATCTCTAACTTCGAAATTGATTAGCCTATATTTTTCGTTTAGGATATAGGCTTGTTGTTTCTCGTAGAAATTAAGCTTTTCATTGGATACAGGATTGTTTGCTATCTGGGAAAAAATTCCATATAAATTTCTTTTTTCAAGAATTTCTGTTAAAAATGGAAACAAAACATAAGAATCTGCGCCATAAAGATTGGGAAGATTGCCAAATGCTTTTCTCCAAATCAAAAGGTTGCCTTCTATCATTAATCTATGAAGTAATTCTTCCTTTTCTTTCAAATATTTTGGAGAGATATCTTTTGCCTTAACCTCGTAGATAATTTCTTCTAAAGAAGTGTACTTGTCTGTTAGCTTTAATTCATTAAATAATTCTTTTGACAACTCAGCAACAACTCTTTGGTTTTTTACCTCTGAAAATTTTTTTTGATTAACTATTAAAAATTGTCCCTCTTTAGTTTTTTCATCCTCTCCTTCTATATTTTCTAATATCACATAATTTCCTATACCAACCACCTCTAAAAATTCAAAAAAAGATTGTCTCTTATTTAAGGAGAAATTAGAATATTTAAAGTTTGCTATTTAGCAATTAAACAAACTTCTCAAGCTTTCCAAAGTCCATGAATGTTACAGTATTCCCTTACTTCAACCTTTTCTGCTTTTACTTCAAATTCTGCTTCTGGTTTTTCTCCTGGTCTTAAGAATTTTCTGCAATATTTCCCATCTGCAATTAACTCTATCCATTCTATGTAATGAGAATCTTCCATAGGATGCGGTACTGAACCGACTTTCACTTTTATTCCATTTTCTGTTTTTTCTATTATCGGAACGTGCTTTTCCTTTCCAACATCTTCTGTTTTTTCTTCTAGCAATTCCATTGGTTGGCCGCAACAAACTAATTGACCAACTCCTGCCTCTAAAACTTCAACTATATTACCGCAAACATTGCATTTATAAATTTGCTTTTGTTTTGTCATTTTTCTCACTAATATTCTTCACACTTTAACTGATAAAAGCTTCTTTCATGATCGCAAGAGGGACATCTTTCAGGAGGTTCTTTTCCAAAATGCACATAACCACATTCTCTGCAAACCCACCAAACTTCTTTTTCTTTCTTAAAAACTGTTCCTTTCTCAACTTCTTTAAGTATTTTTTTAAATCTTTCTTCATGATGCTTTTCTGCTACAGCTATTGCTCTCAACCTTCTAGCAATTTCTTTTAAACCTTCTTTTTCAGCAATTTCAGCAAACTCAGGATACATTTTTGTGTACTCGTAATTCTCTCCTTTTATTGCTGCTTTTAAGTTTTCTGCTGTGCTTCCAAGAGTTGTTGGAACGCTTGCTTCAACCTTTATTTCCTCTATTTTTTCTTTTGATTTTTTCTTTAGCTCGTTAATCAACTTGAAAAGCCAACTCGCATGTTCTCTTTCGTTTTCTGCAGTTATTAAAAAAATTTCAGCTATTTGCTCAAAACCTTCTTTCTTTGCAACTTTTGAGTAAAAAGTATAGCGATTCCTTGCTTGGCTTTCGCCAACAAAAGCCTTTGCAAGATTTTCGATTGTTTTATTCATAATCTCACAAAATTCTTTTGCGTTGCAAAATAT
>JAWBVB010000037.1:0-4829 GCA_039004015.1 Candidatus Aenigmatarchaeota archaeon
CTATACCAGCATGGGACGGAGAACTAGTACCAGTTCCATTTGAAGTTTCTCAAGAAGTTGGAAGATTAAGAAGTTTAATCGCTAACTTGCTCGAAAAAGGTGAAGAAGAAGCTATAAGTAAACTCTTAGAACTCTATCCGATAGATAAAAACTGTGCAAGGAAAATGATCGAAACTGTAAAAAAACAGTTAAGTTATGGTATAATTCCTGATGATAAAACTATACTTATTGAGGATTACGAAAATACCATAATTATTCATGCCTGCTTTGGCTCTTTAGTAAATGAAACTCTTGGTAGATTCATTTCTGCACTTTTAACTCCAAGAATTGGTTCTGTAGGTTTAAAAACAGATGCTTACAGAATAATCCTCCAACTTCAGAATAAAAACCTCGAATTAATCAAAGAAATACTTTTTAACGTAAAACCTGAACTTCTAAGAAGCTACTTGGAAATAAGCTTGAGTAAAAGTGATTTATTCGAGTGGAAGTTTGTGCATGTTGCAAAAAGGTTTGGCTCTATAGCAAAAGATGCAGATTATGGAAAAACAACTATAAAAAGAATGATAGAAGATTATGCTGGTACACCAATTTTCAAGGAAACTTTAAAGGAATTAGAAGTAGAAAAGCTTGATATAGAAAAAAGCAAAGAAATACTTGAAAAAATTCAAAAAGGAGAAATAAAAGTTATCTTCAAGTCAGGTTTATCATTCTTAGGAAAAATTGGACTTAGGTATAAATATCTAGAACTTCTTGGTCCTTCAAAACCTGAACCAGAAATTTTCAAACTTTTTAAGCAAAGACTTTTGGCTACGAAGCTAAAATTCATTTGTTTAAATTGTGGTGAATGGAATCAAACCTTTGTTTTAAAGGATGTCCCAGAAAACTTGAAATGTAAAAGATGCGACGCTCGCTTACTTGGAATTACTAAACCTAACGACCAACAAACATTGAAAATAGTAAAGAAAAAGTTAAGAAATTTAGGACTGACAGAAGAGGAAAAGAAGAAGTTTGAAAGAATAAGAAAGAGTGCAGACCTATTTTTAACTTATGGAAAAAAAGCGGTTTATTGTCTATCAGGAAAAGGTATAGGCCCTAATACCGCTATAAAGATTTTATCAAAGTTCCATAAGAATGAAGAAGAAATCTTCAAAAGCATTCTGGAAGCAGAAAGAAACTACTTAAAAACTAGGAGATACTGGAATGTTTAAAAATAAATATTCAGCCTTTAAACATTAAATTATGGAAGAAGTAGGAATGATACTCAAACTCCTTCTCTCGATTTTTCTCGGCAGCTTAATTGGTTATGAAAGACAAATAAGAGCAAAGCCTGCAGGTCTAAGAACTCATATGCTAATCTGTTTAGGTTCAACTCTTTTAACCATAATATCTCTAACAGCATTTCCAAATGCTGATACTTCAAGAATGGCTGCTTACATCATCGTTGGAATAGGATTCATTGGCGGTGGTACAATCTTTCAGTTTAAAAATAGAGTTATTGGTCTAACTACAGCAGCCTCTTTATGGGTTACAGCTTCTATAGGAATAGCTATAGGTGTTGGCTACTACTTATTGGGTAGTGTTGCAACTTTAACGGTCTACATAATTTTAAGACTCAGTGTAATAGAAAGTGAAATCAAAGAATAAAAATTTATTTATTGTAAGCTTTAAAAGAAATTATGGCAGTATTTGTCGTAAGCATAGATGGCCCTGATTTTTGTGGAAAAACAACAATAGCAAACATATTAACAGAATTGTTAAGAGAACGATACAAAAATCTTAAAATAAAAAGAACTGAACTGCCGACAAATTTTGTTACAGGAGCTTTTACAGATATTCTAAGAAGTATGAAAGAAAGTCCTGCTCAAGAAGTTTTTGCTTTAGTTTATGCAGCAGATCATTTATTTCACTATCTTAATTTGATAAAACCCTTAGAAGAAATGGAAGAGAAATTTCTTGTGATTCAAGAGAGATCCTTACTCACTACTTACATCTATCAAGGAATTCTAGGAAAAGTTGACTTTTCTTGGTTAGATGAAATAAATAAGTTTGATAAAAATATGCCAATTCTTACTTTAATTCTGAAAGTTCATGTCGATGAGCTTAAAAAAAGAAAGTACTTAAGTAAAAGATTGTTCGATTCTTTTGAAGAAGTAAGCCATCTTGAAAAACAGGCAGAAGTTTATTATAACCTTCCTGAAGAATTAGTAAAGAAGTTTAATGTTAAGTACGTTGAAGCTGACGGCAAACCCTTGGAAATAGCGGAAAAATGTGCAGAAATTATAAAAGAAAAAATTGACAAATTACTTAACCTCTAGACTTGACCAAAAAGTTCTTTTTTTCTTTAACCATTGCTTATAATCTTTAAGTATTTTTGCATGATCAAAAGCAAGTTTTTTCAAGTTTATTTTTTTAAGCTCATACCAATCAACATCTTGAGCATCTCCTCCAGCTTCTAGTTCGCCACCAGCAACCTCACAAACAAAAACTATCGAAACAGTGTGTCCTCTAGGGTCTCTTCCTGGATCAGAATATACTCCTAAAATCTCCTTTGGTCTAACCACAATAGATGTTTCTTCCTCTATCTCTCTTATCAAAGCTTGTTCCACTTTTTCCCTTTCCTCGACAAATCCACCAGGAAGAGCAAGCATCCCTTCAAAAGGCTCTGAAGCTCTTTTTATTAAGAGAATTTTGTTTCCATTTTCAACTATACCATCCACTGCTAAATTTATTCCCATAATTTATATTTTGTTTTTTAGTTTAAAAATTCATTTACCCTTAAATTTTGCGAATCTTTTCTCATTTTTTTCCATTTTTTTCAGGTATTCTTTTTCAACATCTAACTCTAAAAGTTGGTCTGCAATTTTAATAAAATAGATAAAAACATCTGTTATCTCTTCTTTTAAATTTTCATATTCTTTCTTTGGGATTTCTTTCGAGAAATTAAACTCTCTCAAAATTTTTTTAACAGTATTTGCAAATTCTCCAACTTCACCTGCTAAAGCTATTGCAGCATGTTGTAAATGTTTAATTTTTTCTTCTTTTGAAGATTTAGACCAATCCCATCCATGCCTTTTATCAAATTCTCTTTGAAATCTTGCTAATTCCTTTAAATTCATTTTTTCACATGGGCCCGAGGAGAATTGAACTCCTTTCTTCGCCGCGTCAGGGCGACGTCCTACCGTTAGACTACGGGCCCATATATCTATTAATTATTCATTAATTACTAATTCTTTAAAAAAATTTCTATAACAAATTTAAACAAGATTTTTTATCAGCATTCCTTTCTTCTTCCTTTTATCATAATAATAAATTTTTCTAAACCCAATTTCTTTCAACCTTTCCAAAGCTTCTTTTATCCTATCACCAACCCTTTCTGGCAAATGAGCATCTGAACCTACTGTCACAACTTTCACATCAGACTCTAAACAAAGTTTAAGAAATTCGTAACTTGGAAAGAAATCGTTAACTCCGTGAAAAAATCCAGAAGTATTAATTTCAATTCCTGTATCGTTAGTAAGTAGAGCTTCTATTACTTTTTCTACAAGCTTTTTGTATTTTTCAAAAGGCAATTCTTTACCAAAAAATTTTTTTGCATTTTTTCTTATGTAATCGGGATGAGCTAAAACATCAAAAAGATTGCTTTCTACAGTTTCGATAACCCTATCGAAGTATATCCTATAAGCTTCTTGTAAGCTCTTGTTCTTAAAAAAAACAATAGAGTCTTCAAGCTTTCCAGCTATTAAAATATTACCGACATAATGAACAGAACCTAAAAGAAAATCAAACTCATGTTCTTTCAAAAATCTTTCTATTCTTCCATGTTCAGAACTCCAATAATCAACTTCTAGACCAAATTTTATTTTAAGTCCAAACTCTTTCCTTGCTTTTTCTATATTTTGAAAATGTTCTGGTATTTGTTGAGGAAGTATGCTTTCTCCAGGCAAGTTAAGTTTAATTATGTTGAAATGATTGACAAAAGCGATCTCCTTAAGATTTCTTTCTTTAGCAACTTTACAGTAATCTTCAACTTTACCTTTCGCGTCTTGGGTGTAATCTGTGTGAAGATGATAATCTATCATTTAAAATTTTTATTGATTAGAAAAATTATAAAGTTGTAACGCCCGGGGCGGGATTTGAACCCGCAAGAGCCAAAAGGCTCCCTAGCTTAGCAGGCTAGTGCACTACCAGGTTGTGCGACCCGGGCTTAATTAATAATTCCATTTAATTTTTTCTTTTGAACCTTAAATTTGTTTAACCTTTTTAAAAATAAGAATGCTTATATTATTTTAAATACAAATTTATAAGGAGGAGTAAAATGCCTATAACAGTTAAAGATATTCAAGAGATGTTTGGAAAAGATGTTTTTACTGGAAAAGGCTTTTATTGTGGAAAAGTTTCAGACGTTGAACTTGATCTTTCAAGGTTCAAAGTTAGAGCTTTAGTGATAGAAGCAGCAAAGGAATCATTCCTAGGAAAAATAGTAGGAAGTAAAAAAGGTTTGGTAGTGCCTTATAGTATGGTTCAGGCGGTTGGTGATATAGTAATTATCAAGCATATCCAAGCACCAGAAGTCAGTGAAGAAGGAGAAATGACTGAAACTGGAGCAGTATGAACGAAGGTAAAAAACCACAAAGAACAAAAGAGTTAATTTGGAGTAAAGCTGGAGATGTTTATCTCCTTCTTGATAAAAATACGAACGAAACCTATACTCTTGACCCTATAGCCTTTCTTGTTTGGATTCAATGCGATGGAAAATCTGATGTAGAGCAAATAGTTGATGTTTTTTCTGTTAACGGAAATAGAGATATAGTTAAGGCTGCTATTCTTGG
>JAWBVB010000038.1:0-4736 GCA_039004015.1 Candidatus Aenigmatarchaeota archaeon
TAAATTAAAACCTTTAGTTTAGTTTGTTTTTTAAATAGAAGCAACAGAACGAAATAAATTATAAAAGGAAACGTTAAGGAAAAAGCGATGTTTTTAAAACTTTTGGAAAAGTAATCTGAAATTATTCCACAAAAAATACCAGCTATTAAAAAAATTATTGTAATTTTTTTAACCGGTTTCATTTTTTCCCTCTTTACAGTTTACTTTTTTAAAAAAGAAATCTTTTATTTTTTTCTGTAAAGACTTTTCGCCTAAAATTTCCTCTTTTACCCATGGTTGTAATTTTTTTCCTTCTTCAAACAGTTTTGTAGCTATATTTTCGACAGTATCCCAATACCACCTTATGAAATTTGGTTTTTCTTTATATTCGGTCAAAACTTTTTCTAAAAATTGAATTGTTTTATGGTCATGACTATAACCCACGCCAAAATCAAAACCAACTTTTAATTTTAACTCTTCTATAGCTTTATCCCTTTCAACCTTAGCTATTATTGAAGCAGCAGAAACTACAGGATAAGTTTCGTCTGCATAGTTTTCTACTATAAGTTTTAAATCTTTCCTTCTCAAGTTTTCTGCTATTAAACTTTCGAACCTTTTGGTTTTAGAATGATTGGTGTTACCCAAAGCATCCACATAAATCACCTTAGCCTCTACCATATTTATTATCTCACTCATCTTCATAGCTTCTATCTTATCCAAATTTATTTTCTTGTCCATGTAGCTGTTAATCCTACAAGCTGGAACTCTCAAAACTATTAAGTTCTTAGCTATTTTTTCTATAACTTTGGCTAATTCTTCTCTTCTTTTTGGCGAAAGTTCTTTTGAATCTCTAACTCCCAGACTCTTTAATTTTTTTTCATCCTTTTTTTCTATTACCAAGCCACAAATTACCATTGGTCCTATAAGAGCTCCGCGGCCTGCTTGACGTTGCCTTAAGCAATTTCGTCTATGCCGCAGATTAGAATTTTCTCACCCCCTTTAAATAATAATCTACTTGCTTCTTTTAATAAACCAATGTTTAATTCAATTTTAAATAGAAGAATCTTCAAAAAAGCTAAATGCAAAACTAACGAAAGAAAATTATTTGAAAGAAAAGATGATTTGGCAAAGAAATAAAAATGCTATAAAAAGCTGTTGGAGAGAAATATTTTGTTGGTTTAGTGAATTAATATCAACTTTTTTGAAAGCTATTCGATAAATGATAAAATTAACAATATAGTTGGGAGAAAAACAAAAGCCTAAAATATATTAACCATAAAAGCAAGGAAAAGATGAAAAATCAAAAAAGATTTTATACTTGAAAGTTATAATTAAACCTTTAAAATAATGAGCAAAACAAAAATAATGCTTATTAAAAGACTTGGTATATGTGATCTCTTATGAGCTCTAAGGTAATTAGGATTTTCCATCAAATAACCAACTGGCAATAAACCTTTTATTTTTTTCTTAATTAATGGAGGTAAAATATAAATTCCGTTTTTGTCTAGAATATCTAAAAACAAATGGATAAACAAAGGAATAAAAATAATTTCTAAGGGTAAAAAAGGGAGAAAGGGAATTAAAATAATTAAAAGACCTGAAAAACTGTGAAACCAGCTTCTTGGCCTATAGGCTAAATGAAGTAGTGAAGGAATTTCTAATATAAGCTTTTTTCTTTTATCATAGAAGTAACCAATGATATGATCTATATCGAATACACAGCTTAGAAATAAAGGCCAATAACTCTCAAACTTTATGCTTAGGTACAAACCAACTATAAAATGAGCAATCGCATCCATATTCTCTTAATTTTCTTTATTTTTTTAAAAAGAAAAAAAGCTTATCTTTTTAATATTATTTTATGTTAGAAAGTATAAAGACAAAAAAATTGGAAGAAGAGCTTGAGGCTTTTGACTGGAAAAATTTTGAGAAAGTAACACAAGAAATTTTTGAAATTAACGGATTCAAGGTAAGAAGAAACTTTAGGTTTAAAACTAAAAAAAGATACGAAATAGACATAATAGCAATAAAAGATAGTTTTAATTTTTGTGTTGATTGCAAGCGTTTAGGAAAAGGAAGGTATAAAAAAAGTGAAATTTTAAAGGCAATAAAGAAACAAGAAGAAAGAAGCGAAGAATTAAGAAAGTTTCTGAACTCAAATTTCTTAGCAAAAGAATCTTTAGAAATAAAGTCTTCTAAATTTTACCCTATCATTGTTACTCTTTTTGAAGAAGAAATAGTAAAGGAAAACGAAACTTTTGTTGTGCCTATTTGGAAGTTAAACTCTTTTTTAAACGAGGTAGAAAATTATATTTCAATTTAACTCAACTAATTTTCTCTCTTAAAAACGTTTCGAAAAGTATATAAGTAAGTTATTTAAATATTTTTACTCTTATATTTAAGAGTATAGGTGAGGAAATGACTGATTTTAAAATAAGAATCGAAAACATAGTTGCTTCTGCTTCGCTTGGAGTCAACGTAACCTTAGAAAAAATTGTTTCAAAACTAGAAGGAATGGAATATGAACCTGAACAGTTTCCTGGTTTGGTTTACAGAATAAAAAATCCTAAGGCTGCTGCTTTAATTTTTGGTTCAGGAAAGATTGTTTGCACAGGGGCAAGAAGTGTACAGGATGTGAATACAGTAATAAAGAAAGTGATAAAAGTGGTAGAAAGTACAGGAGTAAAAGTTCCTAAAGGGGTTAAAGTCCAAATTGAAAACATAGTTGCTTCTGCAAAGCTTGACGCAAACTTAAATCTAGATACAATAGCTTTTAACCTAGAAAATTCGGAATATGAACCTGAACAGTTTCCTGGTTTGGTTTACAGAATGGACAATCCAAAAGTCGCTTTCCTCTTGTTTGGTTCAGGAAAGATTGTTTGCACAGGGGCAAGAAGTGTACAGGATGTGAATACAGCAGTAAAGAAAGTGTCAAGGAAATTGAAAGAAATTGGTGCACTGGTTAAAAGCAAATAGTTTTTCTGAAACATTTCAAAAATTAGAAAAATTTAATAAACTTTGAATACAATAAAAAAGCGTGGAAAAGGAAAACATAATAGAAAAGTTTGCTGAGTTTCTAAGGGAAGAGTATTATAATGATTTAGTAAACTCTGTAAATGAAGGAAAAAAATCTATTTATATCGATTTTTCTCTTTTAGATAGGTTTAATCCCGAGTTGGCAGACTATTTACTTGAAAATCCTGAAGAAGTTTTAGAGCTGGCTGAAGAATCGATAAAACAAATCGACTTACCTGGAGAAGCAAAGTTGAGAGTAAGAATAATAAATCTTCCGGAGAGTAGGGAAATAAGAATAAGAAATATTCGCTCTGAGCATATAGGAAAATTAATTGCAGTAGATGGGATAGTAAAGAGAGCAAGTGAAATAAGACCAGAAGTTTCTGAAGTTATCTTTTCTTGTCCAGAGTGTGGAAGAGAAATAACTGTTATTCAAACAGAAAGAACTATTAAAGCTCCGGTTGAATGTGAATGTGGGAATAGAAAAGGCTTCAGAATTCTAAAGCAAAAGCTTTATGATGCTAGATGGATTGTTGTAGAAGAACCTTTTGAAATAGTCTCAGGAGAAAGACCTTCAGAAATAATGGTTTTTCTTAAAGAGGATTTGACTTCTCCAAAAATGCAAAACAAAACTGACCCAGGAAACAGGATTAAAATAGTAGGAATATTAAAAGAGTTACCAAAAAGAGTAAAGGGAACAAGGTCAAGACAAGTGGAAATATACATAGAAGCAAATTCTGTTGAAAGTATAGAAGTTGAGTGGGAAGAACTTGAAATAACCCCAGAAGATGAGAAAAGAATCTTAGAACTGGCAAAAGACCCTCAAATTTATGATAAGCTTGTAAGATCAATAGGTCCAAGTTTGTATGGATTGGAAGAAGTAAAAGAAGCAATAGTTTTGCAACTTTTTGGCGGTGAGCCTCACGTTCAAAAAGATAAGTCAAGAGTAAGAGGGGATATTCACATACTTTTAATCGGAGATCCTAGTTGCTTGGTTGGGGATGAAAGAGTAGTCTTGGGTAATGGTGCTATAGCCAAGATTTCTTCCCTGGGAAAAGAACATTTACAAAAAATTGATATTCCAGTTTATTTAGCCGAAGGACATAAACGTGGTACTGCTAAAACATTTCATAAGTATGAATTTCAACCTATCATAGAAATTGTTACAGAGAGTGGTAAAAGTATTAAAGGAACTTTTAATCAACCAGTTTTAGTGAAGAAAAAACTCGGCAAATTTGGAAAATTTAAGAGCGAGTGGAAACGTTTAGATGAGATAAAAATTGGTGATGAAATAAGGGTTATCAACTGGATTCCATGTAGAATTTATAAATATGTAGAAACTGGATGGGGTTTGAAAAGTTCAACCAAAAAGAAAAAAATTAAAGTACCTAAGATTCTAGACGAAAAGTTAGCAAGTGTACTTGGTTATTTGTTAGCAAAGGGTTATGTACAAAAATACAGAGTAGGTTGTACTTTCAATTATGAAGAATTAGACTTATTACCGAAAATAAGAAAGCTTTTTGAAGAAATCTTTGGTATGAAACCTAGGTTTGATTATCATAAAGAAAAAAATGGTACTAACGTAGAAATGGTTTTCAATTCTATCGAGCTTGCTGAAATTTTACAATTTTTGAAAAATAAAAGGGTTCCCGATATGATACTATCATCAAAAAATAGTGTTGTTGCTGCTTTTCTTTCTTGGCTTTATGATGGTGACGGTTCTGTAATTTCGGAAGGAAGAG
>JAWBVB010000004.1:0-16814 GCA_039004015.1 Candidatus Aenigmatarchaeota archaeon
GTGGCACTACTATTCTTGAAAGGGAGAATTCTACCTTTGGCTTTGCTCTTATTTTTATATTTGCAATTCCTTCTGTTCTATAAGCAGTATAAGTTTCCTGAGCTATAATAGTTGCTATGTAAACCTTTTCTTCTTCTAGGTTGTCAGGAATTTTAATTTTAAGCTGAAATTCGCCCGGTTTGGTAAAAGGAATAACTTCAAAATAGTCTGGCTCAATCGTATAAGGGAGAGGTAAATCTTCAACAAAAACAAAAACTTTCCTCATCCATGTTCCCTTTGAAGAAATTTTCCCGGAAACTGTTATTTCTTCCCCTGCAAAACCTTCAACTTCTTTTGGTAAAGTTATAATTAATTTTCTTCTTGTTAATGGCACAGAATTTACTGCTTCAATTAAAATTGAATTTACTACTAAACAAACGATTAAACCTAAAATTAATTTTTTCATTATTACTTAATAGTATGCAAAGCTTTTTATTTACATAGGAAAAAGCTTTTTTAATCTTTCTATCTTTTTAACAAAAAACTTATAAATTTATCACTAGTCGATAAAAAATTTTGTATTTTAATCTCGGCTCTTTAACAAAATTTTGGAAAGTTTCTCTTTTTCTTTTTAATAAGTCTTATTATTTTAAGTAATAATTAATTAATATAAACAAAAAAAGTAAATTTATAATTAAGGAAAATTCGTATAATAAGGGAGAAAAATGCCAAAAAAAGTGTTTGAATACCCTGATGAAGAAAGACTTGAAATATTGATTCTAGCCAACTCACCATGTACACCAACTGAAATTCTTGAGCTTGAGAAAATTCCTATAAGACCAGATACGCTTGAAACTATAAAGAAAAGAATGGACTGGCTTTGTAACCAAGGAAAAGTGAAGAAAAAGAAAATTGCTCAAGGAAACATATATTGGCATTCAAAGATAGAGGAATTTAAAAAAAGAGTTGTGCTTAAGCTAACTAAAAAAATAATTTCTGTCCCTGGAAATCATATAGAGTAACTACTTTTTCTTCTTTTCTTCCTTGGATTTTTCTTGCTTAGATTTTTCCTTATCCTTTGCTGCTTTTATTTCTGCTTCGCTTGGAAACTTAAGCTCAAGCTTACTTGCTACTTCTGAATTTTTAAAGGCTTGGATAACTTCTTCATCACTAGCATCTTCCTTTATTTCAAGTTTATAAGGCAAAGGCTCTAAGTGTGTTATGTTGCATTTTCTTCTTTTTACTCCTGTAAGTATTTTTGGACCTGTGATTAAAACAAAGTTTTTATCTATTTTTTTTATAACTACACAATACTTTCCTGCTTCCCTTCCACTAATTTTTAAACACACTCTTCCAACTTCAAGCATTTTCCCACACCTTTCTTGCCTTTTCCTTTAGAAATTCTTTTAAACAATTGCTACACAAATAACCGCCATAAATTCTTTCAGGCCTTTTTTCTGTCTTGGCTAATTTCTTAATCTCAGAAGGTAAAAGCCTTTTTATTCCGTGTAAAGGCTTTTTACATATTGCACATTTTGCTATTTTTGGTTTTTTCTTTTTTAAATGAATTTTAAGCCTTTTTGGTGTCCTTACCTTTACTTTTTTGATTCTACTCACCTTCTAAAAGTCTTTTTACTGCCCAACCTACCGAAAAAGAAACCAATATATACCAAATGCTCCAGTTCAACTTTGAACCTATGAAAGGAATTTCAAAGGGAATAGAAACTGTCATACTGCTAAAAGCATTGCTTATAAAAGGTAAAACTGCAATTATTACTAACATAGAAACTAGTAAAATTTTTAAGTTTTGGCGCATGTATTCTGAGTTAACTTTTAAAAGTTCGTTTAAGTACTTGTTTATCTCTTCATTATTTCCAGAAGCTTGAGCTCTTGCTAAATTCTCCCTTATCTCCATTATCCTTTCTTTTATTTCCTTTAACACATCTTTTTTTACTAAAAGACGATTAAGAAAAAAAAGGAAAAGAGTTAAGGATGAAGAAATTATGAGTAAAAGAATGTGAGGCTTAAAAATAACTTCAAACATTTTACTCACCTAAGATTTTTCTTATTATTGGATGCATCTCTTCACTTCTTTGCATACTTAATTCATCATAATAACTATAAATGATCATAACAGTTAATAATATTCCTGTTCCTGTACCTATTACCCCTAAGAAATCAGCAAAAGCAGCTAAAAGACCAACTATTATACCACCTAATACGGCTAAGTAGGGAATGTAGCGCCTTAAAACATTTTCCATAATTTTTTTATCGCTTCTGTAGCCTGGAATGTGTAAGCCTATAGCATCTATTTGTTCAGCAACACTTGCAGGGTCCATTCCTGAAGTATTTACCCAAAAATATGAGAAGATTGCACAACCTACAACCATAAATAAAAGATAGGTTATTGCTCTTAATATTTCTAAAGGATTAAAAGGTATAGGTGAAAGGTTCGGAAAAACTAGGCTTAACAAATCAAGGAAAAAGTTTCTAGGCGAAGAAAGAAAATAAACTGCTCCACTAACAGGATTTCCTGGGATAATACTACCATCGCTTTGAACAACTTTCTCAAAACAACCTAGAAAACTACAAAAAGCATTTTCTGTTTCTTGTAAACCAATTCTACTCAAAAGTTGAATATTAGCAAGTAAAGCAGCAACTAGAATTACAGGTATATTGCTTGTATATAAAAGCTTTAGGCTCCAGGTTCTCCCAAAACCTCTTAAGGCTGTAAAAGACAAAGGAATGGGAATATAAATTCCTTGAATGTAAACTACTAAAAGGAAGATTATAATTGTTGAGATTATAGGAATAGCATAAGATAAAGCTAACCAGTTGTTTCCTAATAGAATATTAGATAAAAAACCCCAAAATATACCAACAAACTCACCTCTAGGTGTTGTAGTTTTACAAAGCCAAACCATACTTGAAGGTCCACAAGGACTTAGAACATTTATTATAATTTGAGTAGCAACTCCTGCAGCTATAAAAAGACTTACCCCTGAACCAAAACCCCATTTACTTACTAGCTCATCTAAAAGAATTACTATTATTCCACCTGCTGCAAGCTGAAGAATCACAAATATATAAATGGCTGTTCCGCCAATTATTGGAATGTTTCCTGCTATTACAAAAGCGATAGCTTCAACAAAGCAAAATAGCACTGCTAAAAACTTATTCCATGCTTGGAACTTTTCTCTTCCTTCTGGTTTAGTCATATCCCAGTTTATAATTTTTGAACCGACAAGAAGTTGTAGAATTATTCCAGAAGTTACTATGGGACCTATTCCCAAAGTTAACAAGCTACCAAATTTTGCTCCTAAGAGGGTTTGGATTTGGACTATAGCCTCAAACTGAGGAGTAGAAGCTATCCCATAAACTCCTATATGAGAAAGGGTTAAATAAAGAATTAAAGCTATGAGAGTCCACATTATCCTCCTGTTAAAACTTTGTTTATAGGTTGGTTTTTCAACTGCAGGTAAAAACCTCGTTATTTTCTCTATTCCTACCATTATCTTTAAAATTGAATTTAGAATTTAAATAATTTAGAAATAAACTTTCACTTCGAAAAAATAAAAATTTATTGGATTTGTATGGCTTTTCCTCCAGCTTCTTCTATTTTCCTTACAGCCTTCTTGGAAAACGTTTTAGCTTCAATTATTAAAGGTTTTGTTATCTTCCCCCTACCTAAAACTTTTTCGTACCCTAACTTTAAAACATTTATCTTTATTTTTTCTCCTTCCTTTTCTGCAAGTTTTTGCTCCAAAAGTCTTTCTACTTCTTTATCTAGTTCCTCAAGGTTTATTGCCTTAACATCTTTAGTTTCAAAAGATCTTTTAAAACCTCTTTTTCCAAAATGCTCTTTTGCATACTTAACTGTGTAAGTCCATTTATGTTTATGCATTCCGGCAAATCCTCTACCACCCCTACTTCCCTTTCCTCTATGCTTTTTGTGGCTTCCATAACCATAGGTTCTATGACCTCTATATTTTCTTACCTTTTTCTCTTTTCTAACTACCATACAACTCAACCAAAAGTTTAGTATAACGCAAACTTAAAAATAAAGATATCATCAAATCATCCTCTTTAATAGTTCATTTATTTCTTTACCTCTATAACCCAAATCTCCTTTTGGAAAATGTTCTTTCACTGACCTAAACCCTTTTGAAGGTGGAGTTAATCTAAAAACAGTTTTTAATTCTTTAAAATCCTTTAATTTAACTTTTCCTTCAAGCAAAGCAGAAGCAAAATCTTCAAAACTGTCAAAGTTTGTTATTTCCTTTAAAATTTTTTCATCAACTCTTTTATCACCTAAAGCTCTCAACCTTTTTTTTAAAAGCTCTACTAAAGTCTCTTTATCTATTTCACCCCAAGTTACAAAATCCTTAACTTTTTGTACCATACCTTTGAAACTTGGATTTTCAGGCAATAAAACACAATTATTTATACGATTAAGTCTAAGCATCCGTAAAGTATCTTCTATTTCTCTTCTTGCTCTACCTCTTATCCTTATAACTGCCAACATTTAATCCCCTCTTTCATAAATATAAAGCTTTTTTAGGGCGTTAAAAATAGCACCTATTAAGTTTATTCTAGTTGAGGTATTACCAAAAGTGTTTACCCAAACATCTTTTATTCCTGCTAATTTCAAGATTTTCTTTGCCTCATCACTTGCAACTAAACCAACACCTTTAGGTGCAGGTAACAAAACTACTCTAACCGAACCACATTTTCCCTTAGTCTTAAAAGGAATGGAGTGTAGTTCTTCACAACCACATTCAAAACTCCCACAACCTCTTTTAACTTTTATCAAATTAAGCTTTGCTCTTTGTATAGCTTTACCAATAGCATCTCTTGCTTCTGGAGCAGTTCCTTTCCCTATACCAACAATTCCATCTTCGTTACCAACAACAACAAAAGCAGTCATCTTAAACCTTCTCCCTGACTTATGCATAGTCGCAGTAATCTTTATAGGAATTCTCTGTATTCCTCCACCTTTACCTGTTCTACCTCCTATGAATATAAGCTCGCTTTTTAAGTTTGGTAAAAGCTTATCAACAATCTCAGGCTCGGTGATTTTTCTTCCTGAAGCAAAAATTTCTTCTATACTTGTAATCTTTCCTTCAAAAACTTCTTTTCCTAAGGAGGTTTTTGGTTGCCATTTTTCTAGAGGTGAAACTACCTCAATCTTTGGTAATTCTTCCTCTACTTTTTCTTCTTCTACCACATTATCCCCCTAAAATTTTTTTCTTAATTTTTTCAAAAGTTTCTGGAATATCTTTAAATTTTTTTGAGTAAGAAGCTATATGCATACCTTTAATTCTTTCTTCATTAGGTAAAACTTTTTCGTTAACTTTTACTTTTAGCCCAGCATCTAAAGCTCCTTTTACACATGCATAGATTCTTGAGCCTTTTGTTGAAGGACTTAAGCCTATATCTAAATTTACTTCTTTTACCCCTTTTTCTAAAGCTCTTTTTCCTATAAGCAAGCCTGTTAAGTAGGAAGCCGGTAAGTTATCACAAGCATAATTCCATCCAAGTTTCTTAAGTTCTTTAGAAAATGCAAAAACAATTGTTCTATCTCCTTTTTTATCAAACTCAACTATGTGCGCTCTTATATACTTTAAGCTTTTCCTCACCACTAAACGTGGTTTGCCTGAAAGTAAAAGTTTAAGTCTTCTCTTGTAATCTGTCTTTCCTTCTCTTCTTCTTCTGAAAGGCATTTTATAAGTAGGTTTAAGCCTTTTCATTTTCTCCCTCTTTTTTCTTGAGCAGGTTATGTTGCTCTATATAAAGTTTTAAGTGTGCTTTACTTCTAAACAACCCTCCTTTTACAAGTCTATAAAGTTTTTTGAAAGTAGTGTTGTCAATTTCCTCCTTACTTTTCATTTCCTTCAACATTTTTCTTAAAGCTCTTACCGTAGAAACCCATCTTTCTTTCCTTGAAACAACAGCACACTTTCCTCCCTTTCTAACCTTTCTTTTTCTTTTCTTTTCCTTAGGTTTTTTTATTTTTTCAGGAAGAACTTTTATTGCTCCTTTTTTTATAAGTTTTCTTATATCAGCCTTTGTTATCGCTTCATCTATCTCTTTCTTTCTTGTAGGATCAAGCCATATTCTACTTTTTCCAACTTTTAAAATCTTTGCTGCAAGCTTTTTTTGTAAGCTACTCATGGATTAAGCACCTTTATTTTTAATTCTTCTGCTTTTTTCAAAATTTCCTGCTTTTTTTTCTTTCCAACAGTATGTGCAATTTTTACTACCTCTCTTTCTGGATTAATCTTCTCAAGTTCTTTAACGTTGTGAATCAAAACTTCTTTATAACCGCATGGATGCAAATATCTTAAGTTTTTAGGGGCTCCAAAACCAGGAGATGGCATCTTTCCTTTTGATTTTTCTTTTCTTCTTAGTTTACTATGCATTCCCCTCGGCCTTCTCCATTTTTCGCCTAACCTTTTGTAGGCTTTTGCCCCTTGTCTTAAAAACTTTGGTTTTTTTCTTGGATTAACCATCATTCTCGCCCCACAACCCATATCCCATCTTGAAAAACTCTTCTATCCCTAGCTTTTATCCTACAAGCTTGCTCTATGTTTGCTGCTGTTTGTGAAACATCTTCTAAATCTATTCCAGAAACATAAATCTCTGGAGGAACAACTTCAACTTTAACGTTGCCTTTAATTTTAGCAATTCTTGGAACTCTTTCCCCTAAAAAATTTTGAATCAAAACCTTATCTCCCTCAACTTTTACTGTAATAGGAAAATGAGAATAAACAATCTTAAGTTTATACTTGAAACCTTTCTGTACACCTTCTACCATGTTTCTTAAATGCGCAACTATAGTTCCTGCCATGGCTTTTAACTTTCTTTTTTCTTCACAAGAAACTTTAATAATATTGTTAAGTTTCTCCACTCTTATTTCCTTAGGAATTTTGAATGTTTTTTCAAGATTACCCAAAGGTCCGGAAACTTTGAACTTATTTTCTTCTATTTCAACTTTAACTTCATCCGGAATTTTAAACTCAAGAGAATACATTTTTTCACCTAGTAAAAGTATGCTAGTAACCTACCACCTATACCCAACTCTCTAGCTTTTCTATGATCGATTATTCCTTTTGATGTTGTTAACACTAGAAAACCAAAATCTCTTGCAGGTAAAAACCTTTTTTCCCATTTTTGTAGTTCTTCAACTCTAACAGAGTAGTTTGGCTTAATTACATTGCAATCCATTATCTTTCCTTTAAGCTCAACTCTAAATTTTCCAGATTTCCCATCATCTATAAACTCAAAAACTCCTATGTAACCTTTTTCTTGCATAAGTTTTAAAACATTCCTCACAACCTTAGAGGCAGGAGTAATGCATTCTTTCTTTCCTACTCTTTCTGCATTTTTAATTGCTGATAAAACATCAGCAAGCGTGTCGTGACGCATGTTCTCACATAATAGTTAAAATGTTATTTTAGTTTAAAAGGTTTTTAAAGTTTGCCAAACAGAAAAAATTTATGAGTTATGAAGTTGACCTTGAAAAATGTATAATTAGTTTGGGAGGTTTATTGTTAGAAGATGGCACTTATCTTAGGAATACCATCGTTAAAGCTTATTATAGAAATTTCTATCTGGGGGATTTTCTAGTAGAGAAAATTGTTAGGAATTTGGGTATATTTTTAAGTGAAGTACGAAAAATAGAAAAAAGAAAAAAAGTAAGAACTGAGGATTTACTATTAGCTGCAAGCTTAGGAGTAATAATCAACCATTACCCTTCATCGAAAGACGAGCTAAGGAGTCTTGCTAAAAAATACTTTGGCTAAAATCTTCATACTTACTTTCTATTTTATTTTTATCTTTCGGTCGTTAAAAGTTGTTCATTTTCTCATCAAAAAATATGCCAGAAAGAAAAGGCAGAAAACTAAACAAACTAGTATAAAATCTAAAACTGTTAAAGGGTGCGAAGATTCCAGAGCAAAGAAACCGGTTGTAGAACCTAAAGTTAAAAGGAAAAGAGGAATTAAGAGTAATAGGGGAATTATTATCCATAACTTAAATTTATTTTCATTTTCTCCTTCTTTTCGTTCCTCTAAAGAGATAATTTTGCAGGGATTTAAATTATAATAAATTTTCTTAAGAATGATTTCAATTTTTGATTCTTCAAATCCCATCATCAATAATCTATTCCAAATTCGTGCTTAAATTTTTAATTTGAAGAAAAACTTAAAGGTTGTTAAGACGTTCAAGAGCAAGCTATCAAAGTTTATGTTACTTAAGCGTAAAGATGGTGATAACACAGTTTTGAAAATATGGATAGAAAATAATGGAAAAAATTTTATTATTTTTAAAAAACTCAAATATTTCATCTTTTAAAATGGAGCCGTTGGTGTTTAAAATGTATTTAACCTTAAGTCTTCTCTTTTTTGTTTCAGAATTTATTATTTTAACGACCTCTTTCATTATTTGAAAGTTTAAGAGTGGCTACCACCCTCAAAAAATACTCTTATAAATTTATTTTTTCCTATATTTGACAAGAAGAAAAAAATAATTTTTTTTAGCGTTTCATAAGACATTTCAGCCGGAGAAAAATTCTTTGGGAAATTTTTTATTACATAACAATATTCACAATTAAAGTTACATTTTTCAGTTAGCAATAAAAACAATGTATCTAAACTTCTGTCTTCCATTCGATGTTTTTTTTCCATTTTAAAATCTTGGTTTTATTAGTTTTACTTATATACGGATTCAAAATTTTTCTTATTTTAGGAGTTTTTATCTCTTTAGTTTTAAGTAACCTTTCAAAATACTTTTTATCAATAAAAATTAAATCCAATGAAATGTTATTTAACAGTGCAAGATGTTTTTTATTAATTTTGATAATGAAGGTATTAGGATTTAAGTTCATACATCACCATTTTTTAAGAGATTTAAATTAAAATTTAACATTTCACTCAATTCCTCTTCTAGATGTTTGAGCCTTTCCCTCGCTTTTTTCATTATTTTTTCATTTTCTTCAGATTTTTTCATTTCTATCTTTATCCTTTCGTCTAACGAAAGAATTTGTGTATCTTTTATCCTTATAGATGAGTAAGCAACTATTTTTTCTTCAATCGTTAATGGTAAAAAATCCCCTGGGATTTGGTAATAATCACAAATTTCTTTCGAAGCTCCATGAGTTTCAGAAAATCTAGCGTATTTCTCGTATCCTATGTGTCTTAAAAAGTATCCGCCGGTTAAATTATGTAAAAAAGGTCCAAAAATATGTCCTACGTCATGTAAGAGACCACCGAAATACTAGTTTTTTATCCACATTTATATCTTTATTTTCCATTAGGGACGATATGTAGGAAGAAAACTCTGCTACTTTAACAGAATGGTTTATTCTTTCTTCACTCATTTTATAAGTAGTAAGTAATTTTAATGCGAGTTTATCATACAATCCACTAACACCTCTTTCTTATATCATTTTAGAAATAAAATTTTTAATATTTACTGTTGTTCCTGCTTAGATTTTATTTAGGCAATAAAAATAGGATTTCCTACGGGCCTTATTGGAAAGGATTCTTAAGAGAGTAAAATAGAAGATTAAACCCTTGATTAAGTGCGCCAGCCGGGATTTGAACCCGGGTTACGAGCTTGGAAGGCTCGTGTCTTAGACCAGACTGGACCACTGGCGCTTCAGTTACTTTTATAAATTACTAATTCAAGGTTTAAATATGCCTACTGAAGAAATAATAAAAAAATCAATAAAAAAATTAAAGAAAAGATTTCCTCAGCTAGGAGAAAGCTTGGAAAGAGAGCTCATTCCTTTGAAGGGAGAAGAAGTTCAACCAACAGTTATGAAGAAAAAGAAAAAAATTTAGCCAATATATGGAGTTGGAGGAATAGGTTGAACAGGTTTAAGCTTTGGTCTTTTCTTAAAGTATTCTTTGTAATATTCCCAGGTTTTTCTTGCTTTTTCCCCTCTCAAAATTTTTATTATAACCATTTTCGGCCTGAAGGGTTGTTGAGATGTTGGGTTATAATCTATTAAAACGATGTCTCCAACTCTCAACTCATTAGCAATTCTTGGGTCAACCTCATAAGTTATGACATTTTCATCCCAAGTTTCAACCAGAGCCTGAACAGAAGAGTCGGAGCTCGCTATTTCCTTATCTTTTGAAGAAAATATTTCCAAAATTTTTCCTACATGGTAATAAACCATTTTTTAACCTTCAACTATTGAATAGCTAACAGCATTTTATCTTTACTTTTAACTTTGGTTCCAATCTTCTTAAGCATTCTTCTTTACAAAGAGTATTTTTATCAAGTGTAATAACTCTTTTTTTTAGCCAAGAAGTTTGACTTGCTAAATGTTTAATTTTAATCTTCATAGTTTGTACCCTATTTTTCTTAAGAACTCTTTTCTTTCCTTTATATCTTCTTCTTCCTCTATACCTTTTGGTTTAAGTCCATCTATTACGCCAATTATTCCTCTTCCTTGTTCTGTTTCAGCTACTATCACTTCCACAGGATTCGCTGTTGCACAGAAAATTGAGCAAACCTCTGGAACTTCCTTTATCCTATTCAAAACATTTATCGGATAAGCATTTTTTATAAAGATTAAAAAAGTGTGACCACATCCTATTTCTAAAACCTTTTCGCTAGCAATCTTTTCTAGTTCTTTATCGTTTCCTGAATGTCTCACCAAACATTTTCCTGAAGATTCACAAAATGCTAAGCCAAACTTGATATTTGGCGTAGAATTAACTAAGGCTTCATGCAAGTCTTCCACAGTTTTTATAAAATGAGATTGACCAAGAATCAAATTACAGTTTTCTGGCGCTTGAAGTTTAATTATTTTGAATTCCATAATATTCATTTTTAAGCCAAGATTTAAATTTTATTCTTTAGAAAAGAGTAAAGGTGTGACTTAAACTTAAGTTTTTTATTTTCTTTTCTTGAAATTTTTCCTTGAGTTAAAAGTTCAAGCATTCTTTGCGCATTTTCTAACATTGCATGGTTATTGTTGAAAGCGATAAAAATTTTTTTTGGATTTAAATTCAAAATCTTTTCCTTCACTTCTTCCAATTCTTTATCAGTATAATAATGGGAATACCAAGCAGTCCTTCCGTGCATTCTTTCGTAAACGATATTGTTTGAAGAATAAACTTCTAAAGGAAAATCTGGTGAGTCAACACTTACCCAAGTAATTTTAAGTGTTCTTGCCCACTCTATCCACTCTTCTTTAAACCAATCCAAATTTCTAACCTCTAGGGCAAAGCTTTCTTTTAAATTAATTTTCTTGATAAACTCTCCTAACTTGGAAGAAAACTTTGGAGTAATGCTTGGAGGTAACTGGAACAAATAAAACTCTACATTTTTTTCCAAGGGTTTGAACAAATCTTTAAATCTTTTCCAAAGCTGGAAAGCTCTTTCGTTAAACTTAAAAGTATGGGTAATAGCTCTGTTGACTTTTATTGCCCATTTCATTTCAGGTTTTATTGTTTTAGTTTTCTTTGCCCAAGATTTTACCTGATTTGAAAAAGGAAAACGATAGAAGCTTGAGTTTAGTTCTACCGCGTTAAGTTTTGAATTTTTCACATACCAATCAAAGTTAAGTTCAGGGTTCCAATCATAAAACCAACCTGAAGTTCCAACAAACACTTCCATAATACTCTTTTTGTTCTTAAGTTTTTAATTTCTGGTTTCTATTTTGCTTCTTCAAAACCCTTAATTATTTCATCTATATCTTGACCTAAGTTTTTACCTATGTAACCTCCTTCAAGAACAAAAAAAGTCGGTTTGTTAATTTTACCAATAATTTTTCCTATTTCTCTATAACAGCTTGAGGTTAAGCCCAAGGAAGCCAAATCACCTTTATGGGTATCAAATCCTGCAGAAACTGCTACAAGCTCTACTCTACTTAAATTAACTTTTTCTATAGCTTTTCTCAAAGTTCTCAAGTAAATTTCATCTCCACATTCCGCAGGTAAAGGAAAATTTAGGCAGTTTTTTTCAGACTTGTAACCTGTTCCAGGATAGAAAGGAAAGCGATGTAAAGATATAAAAGTAACTTTTTCTTCGCCAAGAAAAATTTCTTGTGTGCCGTTGCCATGATGACCATCTATATCTACAATCAACGTGTTTAAGCCCATTTTCTTAACAGCTATTGCTAGATTGTTAAAATAACAAAAACCTCTTGTCGAAGCGTTTAAGGCTGCTCCATTTTTTCCAACATGATGACCTGGAGGGCGCATAAGAGAAAAGCCGCTAATTTCAGCAGCAAGTATGGCTCCTCCTGCAGAAAGTCTTGCATATTCATAAATATTAGGATGAGCAGGAGTATCTACATCCTCTATTTTCCCTTCCTTAACTTTTTTCACGTAACTTTTTGCGTGAACTCTAAGCAAGTCTTTGAGGGAAACAGGTTTTGGTTTCAAAAATTCGTAGCCTTTGCTTTTAAGAATTTGGTAAGCTATCATAACCCTTTCAGGATTTTCAATTTGGTTTTTTCCATACTCCAAACATTTTCTTGAAAATACTATTTTCATACCAACCAAACTCTTAAAATTTCATTTTAAGGTTTAAAAAAATAATTTTTATTATGATGTATGGAATAAAGGTTTACAAGGTCCCTAGGGAAAAGTTAAAAGGAGCCTTGGGAAGAGCTTTTCCATTCGAAGGGATAATAGAAATAGCTTCAGACCTTTATGGTTATAAAGAAAAAGAAGTTTTGGAGCATGAGCTAATGCACATCAAATATCCTTTTCTCTCTGAGTATGAAATAAGAAAAAAGACAAGGCTTAAGCTTCTTTCCTTAGGAATAGTTCCATCTTTTCATTAAGCTAACTCTATCTTTCTTTTTATCCGATAAATTTCTTCTTCACTTCTTTCCTCTTCAACTTCCCTCTTCTCTTCAATTTTTTCTTCTTTTGGAGCAAATTCTCTTATTTTGTTTGCTATGCTTTTTATTTCCTCTTCACTCATAGCTATTGGTTGAGCTTCGATTAAAGGCATCTCTTTTTCAAAAATTGGATAAATTCTTACATGAAAATGAGGAACTATTTCTGAATTTATGACAGAAAAACTTATTTGCTTTGGTTTCAAACTTTTTCTAATCATTTCTGCAACTTTTAATGCAGAAATAAAAACTTTTCCTGAAATCTCAAGGTTCTCATCAAAATTTTGATAATGTAGTTTTGGAATAACTATGCTCATACCTATGCTTCTTGGGTTAATGTCCAAGAAAGCAAGAGTAGCTTCATCTTCATAAACTATACTAGCAGGAATCACTTTTTTGACTATACCACAAAAAACACATTTTTCCATAGTTTTTAAATTCATCTTTTAGGTTATAAATTTATTGTTTCAGATTAAACTTTTATTTATTTGCATATAAACATTATAAATCAAAAAATTATGAAGGTGAAGGAATGGTTAAAAAAAGCAAGCCTAGAAGCGGAAGTTTAGCTTTTTATCCGAGGAAAAGAGCTAGAAGAATTTATCCTAAAATTAAGACTTATCCAGAATCTGAAAAAAGTAAGATTCTTGCTTTTGCAGGTTATAAAGCTGGTATGGCCCAGGCTATTGTTGTCGACACAAAAAAAGGTTCGCCAACATATGGTCAAGAAATTTCTGTTCCTGTAACCATAATAGATTGCCCACCTCTTAAAGTTGTAGGAATAAGAGTCTACAAAAAAACATCAAAAGGTTTTAAAGTATTCACGGAAGCCTGGATAAAAGATTTACCAAAAGATTTGGAAAGAAAGATAAAAGTTAAACCAAAGGAAGAAAATTTGGAAAAAATAGAAAAAAATTTGGAAAAAATTTCTAAGTTGAGGTTAATAGTTTGTACTCAACCAAGGCTTTCTGGGATAAAAAAGAAAAAACCTGAAATTTTTGAAATAGAGGTTGGTGGTAAAGAAATAAAAGAAAAATTTGATTTTGCTAAAAGTTTGCTCGGAAAAGAAATAAGTGTGAAGGATTTTGTTAGAGAAGGAGAGCTTGTTGATGTGATAGCAGTTACTAAAGGAAAAGGTTTTGCAGGTCCGGTAAAAAGATTTGGGGTTAAGATTCAAGTTAGACATGCAAAAAAGAAGCTTAGACATGTTGGAACTCTAGGGTCGCAAGTTCCAAGAAGGGTTTTGTATACTGTTCCACAAGCAGGTCAATTAGGTTTTCAAACAAGAACAGAACTTAACAAAAGAGTTTTGAAAATAGGTGAAAGTGGAAAAGAAGTAAACCCGAAAGGAGGTTTTATAAGATATGGAGTGATAAGCTCCAATTATCTTGTTATTCAAGGTTCTGTTCCTGGGCCTAAGAAGAGATTAATAATGCTTAGGCATGCTATTAGGCCAGGAAAGGTTAAGTTCTTTCCCATAGAGGTAAAAGAAATAATAACAAGTGGTTGAAATGGATAAAATTGAAGAATTAACGAGAAAAATTGTTGAGTTTAGAGATAAAAGGGACTGGAAGAAATTTCACAATTTTAAAGATTTAGCTATAGATATTTCTGTGGAAGCTGCAGAACTTTTAGAAATATTTTTGTGGAAAAAAGAAATCGAACTGGAAAAAGTTGTAAAAGAGAAAGAAGAGGAAATAAAGGAAGAGCTAGCAGATGTTTTAATCGCCTCATTACTTTTGGCGCATGATCTTGGTTTTGATGTTTATGAGATAGTAAAGGAAAAACTCGAGAAAAATGAGAAAAAATATCCTGTAGAAAAATTTAAAGGTGTAGCCAAAAAATATAGCGAAGTGGTATAATGAAAGCAAACGTCTTTGACTTGCAGGGAAATGTTATAGAAAAAATAGAATTACCAAAAGTTTTTGAAGAAAAAGTAAGAGAAGACCTAATTTTAAGAGCTTTCTTAGCTACTATGAGTAAAAAAAGGCAACCTTATGGAACAGATGTGATGGCAGGAAAAAGAAGTTCAGCGCATTATCATGGAGTAAGGAGGGAAAGATGGACGATGATGAATCGCGAGATGGCAAGAATGCCTCGTTTACACGGAAAAATTTCTCCTCATTTAATGTGGCGTGCAAGGGTTGTGCCACAAGCTGTTAAAGGGAGAGAAGCTCATCCACCGAAAGTTGAAAAAATATGGGAACAAAAAATAAACAAAAAAGAAAGAAAAAAAGCTATTCGCTCAGCGATAGCAGCTACTGCAATAAAAGAATTTGTGTTGAAAAGAGGGCATAAAGCTGAAAAGGTAGATATACCTATAATCGTGGAGGATAAAATTCAGGAAATAAAGAAAAGTAGGGAATTGGAAGAATTTTTTAAAAAAATTGGCCTAGAGGAAGAAATTAAGAGAACAAAAAAGAAAAAGGTAAGAGCAGGAAAAGGAAAAATGAGGGGAAGAAAGTATAAGATGAAAGTTGGACCTTTGATAGTTATAACAGAGGATAAAGGAATATGTAAAGCTGCCAAAAACTTACCTGGAATAGATGTGTGTAGGGTTGAAAATTTGTCTGTTGAGATGCTTGCCCCAGGAGCGAAAGCAGGAAGATTAACTGTATGGACAAAATCTGCTTTAGAAAAATTAGGTGAGAAAAGTGGACCCATATAAAATTTTACGATATCCTTACTTAACAGAAAAATCTATTAGCTTGGTGGAAAAAGAGAATAAGATAGTGTTTATAGTCGATAGAAAAGCTACAAAAAAGCAAATAAAAGAGGCTTTTGAAAAGCTTTTTGAAGTGAAGGTTGAGAAGATAAACACAGAAATAACTTTAAAGGGTGAGAAAAAAGCTTATATTAAACTAAAGCCTGAGTATAAGGCTATAGATGTTGCTACGAAATTAGGAATGGTTTAAGGTGTTGGTATGGGGAAGAGAATAATAGCTAGAGCAAGGGGAAAAGGTGGTCCAAGATATAGAGCACCAAGCCATAGGTATTTAGGTAGAGTAACCTATGCTCCTGTTACCGGAATCTCAGGAAAAGTTTTAGATATAGTTCATGATCCTGCTCGCTCTGCTCCTGTTGCGATAATAAAACTTGAAAATGGGAAAGAAGTTTTACATATTGCTCCTGAAGGTTTGAAAGCAGGGGATTTGATATTTTATGATGGGGAACCAAAAGTTGGTAATGTTTTACCTTTGGAAAGGATTCCTGAAGGAATGAAAGTGTGTTGTATAGAAACTTTTCCCGGCTCTGGACCTAAACTTTGTAGAAGTTCTGGAAGTTTTTCTATCATTTTGGGTAAAACAAAAAATAAAGTCAAGCTTCAGTTCCCTTCAGGTAAAATAATAGAGCTTGATAAGAATTGTAGAGCAATGGTAGGTGTGCCAGCAGGAGGTGGGAGAACAGAAAAGCCTTTTGTTAAAGCAGGAAAAAAGTTTTATGCTATGAAAGCAAGAGGAAAATTATGGCCAAGAGTTAAAGGTGTAGTTATGTCACCTGTAGATCATCCCTATGGAGGAAAAAGCCATAGACCAAGACCTTCACGTGCAGTATCAAGACATGCTCCTCCAGGAGCAAAGGTTGGAAGTATTTCACCTAGAAGAATGGGAAAAAGGAAGGCGAAGTAAAATGAATAAGTATTGGTGAAATAATGGCAAAGGTTTTTACTTTCAGAGGCTATACCTTAGAAGAACTGAAAAAAATGAGTATAAACGAATTTGCAAAATTGTTGACAGCAAGAGAAAGAAGAAGCTTGAGAAGAGGTTTGACAGAAAGACAGAAAAAGTTACTGGAAGAAATAAGAAAAAATCCTGAAAAGTTTCATAAAACTCATGAAAGGGATATGATAATTCTACCTGAAATGGTAGGAGCAAAAATTGGAGTTTACGTTGGCGGTGCAAAAAAAGGAGAAAGTGGAAAATGGACACCCATAGTCATCATCCCTGAGATGATTGGACATAGACCTGGA
>JAWBVB010000039.1:0-1248 GCA_039004015.1 Candidatus Aenigmatarchaeota archaeon
AAGCTTTGAGAGGAAACTTGCAAAGATGTGGAGTTGCTAACACAATAATAACCATGCACTTTGGAGAAAGGTTTTGGAAACTTGGCTTAAAATTTGACAAAATTCTTTTAGATGCACCATGCTCAGGTACAGGTCAACTTAAGGAAAGAATATTTCAACAAACAAGTTTAACAAGTATAAAAGCTTTACAAAATTTGCAAAAAAAACTGATAATTTCTGCTTCCAAATGTTTGAAAGAGAACGGAACCTTAGTTTATTCAACCTGCTCTATAGAACCGATGGAAAACGAAGAGGTTATAGATTTTGCGGTTAAAAAGCTTGGTTTAAAATTAGAGGAAATAAAGCTTAAACTTCCTTGTGTTAAAGGTTTAACTGAGTTTGAAGGAAAAGAGTTTGATAAATCTTTGGCTAAAGCTTTAAGAATTATTCCCTCTCAAAAAACAGAGGGGTTCTTTGTATGCAAGTTAAGAAAATAACTTTTCTAAGTAGGGAAGAAGTAAAAGAATTAGAGAGAATTTTGGAAAAAAATTACGGAGCAAAAATTAGTTTAAAAGATTTTGGCGTAGCAAAGGATAAGGAAGAAAAAATTTGGCTGACAAGCAAAGAAGTTTTAAGTTTTGATTTTTCAAAGCTTAAAGTCAATTCTTTAGGCTTTAACTTCGGCAAATTAAAAAGAAATGAAAAAATCCATTTAACCATAGAAGGTTCACAAATTGTTGGAAAAAGTGCAACAAAAAACATAGCAATTCTAAGCGAAGAGAATGTTTTAAAATTTATGCAAGGCTTGGACGTTAAACCGGAAAAAGAAATAAACTGTGAATATCACAACTTTGTCATAGTTAAATTCAAGGATAAAATACTTGGAAGTAGTTTGCTTACTGAACAAGGTATAAAGAATATGATTCCAAAAAGCAGAAGAATTCCTTTCACTCTATAAGAGCCTTTATCAAGTCTTCTCTAGCTATTATTCCAACAAGCTTATCGTTTTCTATAACTGGTAATCTATTAACATCATTCTTTTCCATTAGCGAAGCAGCTTCTATTAAACTTGCTTCCGGACTTATTGTAATAACTTCCTTGGTCATAACATCTTTCACTTTTACTTTCAATATCTTGTTTATTTCTTTCTTCATTTGTAAATATTCCTTACTACTTTTTATAAAATCAAAAAGTAGTAAACTTAAAGAAGGAATTTGTGTCAAGTCTGATTTTTGTAATTTCATACTAACAAACTTTATTATATCAGAG
>JAWBVB010000039.1:1258-4601 GCA_039004015.1 Candidatus Aenigmatarchaeota archaeon
TGACTCCAACAACTTTTCCCTCTTCAAGTACCGGAGCTCCAGAAATGTTTTTCTCACAAAAAATCTTTGCAGCCTCAAAAATTGAGTCTTCAGAACTCACACAGATAACGTTAGAGTTCATGAAATCTCTAACTTTCTTCATGAGTAATATTTCTTTTTAAAAAATATAATTATTTAGTCTAGCCATGAGGGAAAGAAGGAAGAAAAGATGTAAAAAATATTTATACCTTAAAGAATTAAGTTATTTTGCTTCCTTCTTCTATATCCTTTTCTGGTTTTATCAAAACCACGTTTCCTTTACCATCTTCTGCAGCAAGAATCATACATTGACTTTCTATTCCAAAGAACTTTTTTCTCTCTAAGTTGAGAATAAAAACGTATTTGTTTCCAATAAGCTCTTCAGGCTTATAATAACCAACAAGTCCAGCAACTGCTTGTCTTTTTTCCGTTCCAAAGTCAACTATTAGCTTAATCAAATTTTTAGAGCTTGGTATTTGCTCTGCTTCCAAAACTTTTCCTACTCTTAAGTCAAGCTCCTTAAATTGAACAAATGATATCTCTGCCATGGTATTTTATTTCTCTTCCATTCTTAAATTTTTTGTTAAAACTTCTTGAACAAAGGTTCGACATTTCCAATCTTGTGTCCTGGTTGAATATTAAGTTTATCCAAGCTATCAAAATCTTGTCTATGAACAGAACCTTCTAAGTTAAGCTGGGACCAAATTTTTTCAGAAACAAAGGGAATGAAAGGTTCAAAAAGTATAGCTAAGGCCTTAACTAGATGCACGCTAACGAACAAAGTTGTTCTACAATCTTCAGGATTTTCCTTAAGAGTTTCCCAAGGTTTTTTGTTCTGGAAATAAATATTGCCAACTTTACTTAAGCTTAAAATCTTTTTCAAAGCATCCCTAAACTTAAGCTGCAAAATAAGCTCTTTTACAGAATTTTTTGTAACAGTTATTTTTTTGATTAAATTGTTTTCCTTTTTTCCAAACTTTTCAGGTTCAGGGATTGTTGAGTTAAAATTGTTCCTAACAAAAATCAGAACTCTAAAAACAAAGTTTCCAAAATTACCCAAAAGTTCGCTATTAACCTTTTTCTCAAATTCCTTCCAGACAAAATTTGAATCTTTTGTTTCTGGCATTATAAAAGCTAAGTAGAACCTTAAGTAATCAGGTTCTACATCTATTTTCTTTTCACCAACTTTCACCACAACTTTTCCATTTTCAACATCTAGAAAAACTCCCCAATTTCTGCTTTTTGAAATCTTATTTCCTTCATAATTTAAGAATTCTAAGCCCCCCACCTGATAAGGAAGATTAAATTCTCCTGTTCCCATCAAAATAGCAGGCCAGATTATGGTATGAAAGATAATGTTATCTTTTCCTATGAAGTGGACTATTTTTGAACTTTTTTCCTGCCAATATTTTCTCCACTCTTCGGGCTTCCCAATTTTTTCAGCCCACTCAATAGTAGAAGATATATAGCCGATAGGAGCATCAAACCAGCAATAGAAAACCTTGTCCTTAAAACCTTCTAAGGGAATTTGAATTCCCCATTTCAAATCTCTTGAAATGCACCTTGGTTTTAAACCTTCTTTTATCCAAGATAAAGCCAGATTTCTTACGTTAGGCTTCCAGTGTTTATTTTCTTTTATCCATTCTTCAAGCTTTTTTTCTAATTTTGGTAAATCTAAGAATAAATGTTCAACTTCTTTTATTTCTGGTTTGTTTTTACAAATTATACAATAAGGCTCTATGAGCTCAGAAGGATCTAGCAAGCGAGTACAAGATTCACATTGATCGCCTCTTGCAGGCCTGTAACCGCAATAAGGGCATGTGCCTTCTATCCATCTATCAGGCAAAAACCTTTTATCTGTAGCACAATAAGGAAGCAAAAGTTTCTTCCTTATTAAAAATCCATTTTTAAGCAATCTTAGAAAAATTTCAGTTGTAACTTTATGATTTATTTCATTAGAAGTTCTAGAAAAGTTATCATAGCTTATACCAAACCAATCATAGATAAGCTTATGAACTTTGTAAAGTTTATCACAAAAATCTTTTGGGCTTAAGCCAGCCTTGAAAGCTGCAACTTCTGTTGGTGAACCATGTTCATCAGTACCACCAACAAAAACAACATCATAACCAAAAAGTCTTAGGAATCTTGCGAAAATATCTGCTGGTAAATGTGAACCTACTATGTTACCTAAATGTGGAATATTATTTACTTCCGCAGTTTGAGCTTTTTGCTCAAAACTTATACGGTAATGCTGCAGTTACAAGCCATCTTTCATTTTCTCTCTCGTCGAAATTCATCACCTTTTAATTTATATTTTAAGATGAATCTTTAAATTCATCCAATCCTTGGAACATACTTCCAAAAGTATTTTTAATGTATTATTTATATTTTAGGTTTACGATAGAATTCTGCATAAAATAGATTTAAATAAATCAAACTTATACCAAAAATTTTAAAAGAAATTGTTAAGAAAGTTAAATCAAATTTTTATTTCCTCTAGTGAGTCTATTATTAAATCTGGCTTAATTTTCTTTGCTTCTTTATCTATTCCAGTTTTTACTAAAATCGTATAATAACCAAGAATTTTTCCTGTCATTATGTCTGAATTGCATTCATCACCAATCAAAACAGTTTCTTTCCTCGGAGAGCAAACAAAAAGTTGAATAGTTTCTAGCATCTCGTTAGAAGGTTTACCTAAGAGCTTTGCTTTTTTATCTGTTATGTATTCTATAGCATTAACCCAAACTCCAGTTGCTGGCATTAACTTTTCTCCTTCAAAATAAACTTTTCCTCTGGCTGTAGCTAATATCTTTGCTCCATTTTTTACTATTTCGTAAGCTTTCATCAGTTTCTCATAGTTAAAGCTTAAGTCTTGGCCAACAACCAAATATTCTGGTTTATTTTCATCAATTTTTACACCATTTTCTTCCAACTCCTCTTTTACTCCTTCTCCTATAGGAAATGCAGTAGCGTCTTTAATTTTTAAGTAATTTGCAGCAACAAAACTTGAAGTTATCAAATCGTTATCTTTAAGCTCTATCCCAAAGCTTCTCAGTTTTTCTGCCATTTTCTTCCTACAAAGCATACTATTATTTGAGACAAAAAGAACTTGCTTTCCTTCTTTTTTTAATTTTTGAATAATTTCTTTTGCTCTTGGAAGCAAACTTACCCAGTTCCAAACAGTTCCATCTAAATCAAAAATGAAAGTATTAAATTTTTTGAAATCTACCATAATCTTTTTTCCTTCTTGTAAGTTAAAAAACTTTTTATTACTTCTGATTCCAAATAAGAATGGATGGAAGATTTGTTCAAGATAACGGAAGAG
>JAWBVB010000040.1:0-4552 GCA_039004015.1 Candidatus Aenigmatarchaeota archaeon
TGAATAGGAAATTCCTATTATGAGTAGCTTTCTTCTTGAGCCTAATGCTAGCATATAAGCTACCATGAAAAAAAGGACAGATAAAGCGCAAGGATTAAAAATTCCATCAACTAAACCTGCAAGAATTCCTATTAAGATTACAGGAAGCTTGCTAATATCACCCAAAATTGGATGATAAAACTCTTGAGCATGTGCTATTGGAATTAATAGTAAATGAAGTAACAAAAGAATTTTTTTCATACCTTCACCTTTATTTTCAACTTTCTCATAAATATGAGAATTATTATAGCTAAACCAAAGATACAGGCAAAAGTTAAAACTAAAATTGTAGTGGAAGGAAGAATAGAGGAAGATGTTGACGAAGAATTGTAAAAGCCTCTGTTCATAAACCCTATGAAGACCTTTTCTCCTATAAAAGTCATTGGTACGCCAGAAGGTTGAGTATTACATTTTTCACAAATTTTCTTCCAAAATTCTACATTTTCGGGATGGTAATAAACTTCAAAATCGTATACTTCTAAGTTAGGATACTTTTTCTTCAACTCCTCAAGAAAAGATTTTTCTTCAGCACAATGCGGGCAACCTTGACCCCAAAAGAAGTAGATACATATTTTTCCTGAAGATATAACTTTTCCGTCAGGACAAACATTACAAATAGTACAATTTATTATTACTTCTTCTATCTTGTCACTATAACCGATTTCTTGAGTATAATTCCTTGGGCTCAAAGGTTTACTTGTGCTAATTAAAATTGCAACAAAAACAATTAATGCAATGACAATTCCTATAATGGTAAGGTTTTTTCTCATTTTTTCACCTAACAACAATACAGTTCCTTCGGAATTTTTCCTTCTTCTACTTTTCCAAACGGGTTTCCATACTCTCTTATATTTTCTATCATCTTTTTATTTCCTTCAGTTTCAATTTTTTCATTTACCGAAATTTCTCTTAGCTTTCTGACAATTTCTGCAACATCAATTTCTAAAGGGCAATTAAGCTTACAGGATTCGCATGTAGTACAGTAATAAAGTCCTCTTTCAAAAGCTTTTTTTAAATCGTTTATAAAAGCTGTTTTTGCAACTCCGATACCACCAAAATAACTGCAACCATAATTATAAAAAATTTGTCTATAAACTGGGCAGAAATAAAGGCATGAACCGCAATTTATACAGTAGAGTATTTCACCCAAACCATTTTTTATCATCTCGCTCCTGCCATTATCAACTAAAACCAAAAAAACTTCTTTTGGGCCATGTGCACCATAAATAATTTCTTTTTGAATATCAGCAGTCTTGCTTGGTGAGCTAATAACGTTTATGTAAGAAGGTAAAGAGGTTCCAGTTCCCCAAATAGCTAAAGCTTGGCAAATTGTCATAGCGTCTTGTATAAAAGGCACTATTTTATCGATTCCAGCAATAATTATATGTCTTTCAACAAGTTTTGAGACTAGTGAAATATTACCTTCGTTCTCAAGAATAAAAATCCCACCATCAGAAGAAATAGCGTTTGCTCCTGTCAGGCCAATTTTTGAACTTAAAATCTCTTTTCTTAAATAACTTTTTACCCAATCTATTATTTTTTCAGGAGATTTTTCAATTTTAACTTTAAATTTTTCTTCTATTTTTTCAACAATTTTTTCTATTGGAATGTGTAAAGCAGGAGTAACAGGATGCGTAGAAGTTTCTTCACAAATTTCAACTAAAAAATCGCCACAATCAGTTTCCACTATTTCATTTCTTTTTTCAAAGTATCTTTTTAACTCTATTTCATTAGCAACATTTGATTTTGATTTAACTATTTTTTCATTTTTTGGTATAAGTTTTAGGAGAATTTCTCTAGCTTCTTTTGCGTCTTTAGCCTCAAAAACCTTTACTCCTTGACTTTCCAAATTTTCTATAGTTTTTTTCTTAAGTTCTTCTAAGTTTGAAATCGATTCTTCCTTTATTCTCCTTAGTTCTTTCTTTAGCTTTTCTACATCAACTTTTTCTATGGATTTTTGTCTTTGAATCAAGTAGCTTCTAAAAGCTTTTTCTGTTAATTCTTTCGCTTTTATCATTCTTTCTGAACTTAATAACTTATTCAAGCCCATAATTTTAAGTTGAATGAAACCTTATTTATAGTTTGGTTTCAAAAATTGAAACCTAGAGAAAGCTTTAAATTTAGAGCTATTGAATTAAAAAAAGTGAAAACAATACAAAAACTTATAATAATAGTAATCATTTTGGCTGGTTTTATTTTTTCTGTTTCTTTTAGCACTCTCTATGCTCAAACTCACATAATACAAGGAACGGCTTGCTCTTGTACTTTACCAATTCCTCTTTTAATTCCAACTTTTTCTTCTCTTGGAATTTTTGTAGGCTCAATAGTTTACTATTTGCTTTTTCCAAAAATAGAGGAAAGTAAAAATAAAGAAGATTATAAGATTTTTCTTGATTTTTTAGACCCTGATGAGAAATTTGTAGTTCAAAAAATAATAGAAAGTAAGGGGAAAATTATCCAAAGTAAGCTTTCTTCAGAATTTGGAAAGGTTAGGGCTTTTAGGGTCCTTGAGAGTCTAAAGAAAAAAGGTATAATAGAAAAAGAACCTTACGGCAGAACCAATAAAGTAAAAATTTCAGAAAAATTTTATAACCTTCTTCTTAACTAAGGATTTTTATTTCAGTTTAATTTCTAAGAAACTGAAAATTTAACCTGATTAAGCCTTTCCCAGTAGGTTTTGTTAAAGCTACAGCTTGGGTCTGGAGCTTTCAAATTTTTAAAATAACCGTAAGCTCTTGCTCTACAACCCCCACAAACATATTTGTACTTACATTTACCGCAACCCTCAAATTTATCCCTTTCTCTTATTTCTTTAAGAACAGGAGAATTTCTCCAAATTTCTACCAATTTTTGTTTCCTTATATTTCCAATTTTTATTGGAATAAAAACACAAGGCTGAATATCACCGTTAGGTTCCATTCCACAGTAAAGCCTTCCAGCTCCACATCCGCCTATAAACTCAGTTAAAACTTTTGTCCTTCCCTTAAGCAGTCTTATCATTCCCTCATTAGTGAAGTGAGTAGCAATTAGAGGTCCATCAGTATACTTTAAAGAGGTAACAGCATATTGTGGAGCTGTTGAGAAAACATCTAATTTACAATTCGGACTTATAAGTTTGGAGTAGAGAAATTGTAAAAGCTCTTCTCTTTCTTCAGGAGTTAAATCCTCTTCTATTATCTCTTTTCCTCTTCCTGTAGGAACATAGTTAAAAACTATAAACCTATCAACACAAAGTTCTTTTTCTGCAAATTCCATAAGTTTTGGAATTTCTTTTAAGTTGTAACGAGTGGTAGTAGTAGCAACACAAGTATCTATTCCAACTTTAACACAATTTTTTATTCCTTCGACAGTTTTTTTCCAAGCACCAGGAATTCCTCTAAACTTATCATGTGTTTTTTCAAAACCATCAAGAGAAATTTCTACATACTGCACACAAGAGTCTTTCAACTTCCTTGCAACTTCTTTTGTTATCAAAGTTCCGTTTGTTGCTAAAGAAACATAAAAATCCTTTTTTGTAGCATAACTTACAACTTCAAAAAAATCTTTTCTCATTAAAGGTTCGCCACCAGCAAAAGCTAAAGCAACAACTCCTGCAGAAGCAAATTCGTCTATTACTTTAAAAGCTTCTTGAGTTGTTAATTCATCAGGAGCAGGTTTTGGTAAAGCATTTTCATAGCAATGTTTACATCTCAAGTTACAGGCTTTTGTATAATCCCAAACTACCAGAAAAGGAGCATAAGTAGTTTGAGGTCTTTTAACTCCATAATAGGCTATCCCTTCCAAAATGTTTGTCAAACCTCTTCTAACTATTGGTATTTTTAAAGATTCTATAAAGTTTTTCTTTTCTATTTCTTCAACTTCAAAAGATTTTGCACTTTTTTCTATGGCAAACTTAACTATTTTATATCCTAAAAATTCCTGTAAGTTTAGTTTAACATCTTCACCTGCACACTTTCTTAGGATTTTTTCCAATCTACTTTCTCCATTTTCTCTCTTTGCGACCCACTTTATAAAAAGCCTTAAAATAGGGTTTCCCAGCCACTTTTCAACACTTTTTGCTAAAATATCAGCTTCCTGCATTAATTTTTATTTTAAGTCAAAGTATTAATAAAATGATGGGCATTTTACCAATACTAGTAAGTACCTTTATAGTAAGCTCAATCTCTTTTGTAGGGATAGCAGTTTTATTAGTAAAAGAAAAATTACTTAGCAAAATTCTTTTGGTTTTGGTAGCTTTTTCTGCAGGCTCTTTAATAGGGACAGCTTTTTTACACTTTTTGCCTGAAGCTATGGGGAAAAGCTCAGAAGTTGAAATTTTTTCCTCAGTTTTGTTTGGCTATGTTTCTTTCTTTTTCCTAGAAAAATTTTTACTTTGGCATCATTGTCATAAAGTTGAGCATGTTCACACCTTAGGCTATGTTAATTTGATTTCAGACGCTATTCACAATTTTGTTGATGGTTTAATAATAGCTGTAAGCTTCCTCTCAAGTTTTAGCTTAGGGATTATTACTAC
>JAWBVB010000041.1:0-4421 GCA_039004015.1 Candidatus Aenigmatarchaeota archaeon
AGCTTAAGCCAGGAGAAAAAGTTTTAGAAATAGGTGCAGGCTCTGGTTACGGAGCAGCTTTAATAAAAGAAATAGTAAAAAAAGGAAAAGTTGTAACGATAGAAATTAATCCAGAAGTTTATGAGTTTGCAAAAGAAAATTTGAAAAAAGCTGGTTATAAAGATGTAAAAGTTGTTTTGGGTGATGGGTCTTTGGGTTATGAAAAGGATGCTCCTTACGATGCTATAATTTCTACTGCAGCTGCCCCAAAAATTCCTAAGCCATGGATCGAACAACTAAAAAAAGGAGGGAGACTAATTTCTCCTGTAATAACTGCTTTTGGTCAAGATTTAATTTATCTAGAAAAAAACGATAAAATAAAAACTAAAAATCTAGGTTCAGTTGTTTTCCTTGAGCTTGAAGGAAAGTATGGTGTGAAAAAGTTAAAAAAATGAAAAAACAAATAAAAATTAGAGAAAAATGAGTTTGTTTGCGGATTCGTTAAGTTATACTTTTGAGTTTTGGAAGGAAAATTTCTCCAAGATCTTCTTTTATCAGCTTTTGTTCCTTGCGCTAAACGGTTTAGCCGGTTTTATAATTGTAGTTGGGCTACTATTTTTGTTTTTTATTTCTTCTCCTTTAGGCTTGATTCCTTTTATTTTAATCGCAGGTTCAGGCTTTGTTTTGCTCTTAGTTTTAACTTACGTTCAATTTGCAGGCTATTCCTTAATGGTTAAAAGAGTAAAAGAAAAAAAGAAAATTGGAATTATAGAAATTTTTAAGGAATGTTTTAGGATTTCTCACAAAATATTGGCTGTCGGCATTATTCAATCTTTGCCTATAATTATCATTACAGCTTTGATACTTTCGATAGTCTTTATTTTGCTTGTGCCTTACTTCCAAAGGTTAAATATTCCGGACTTTTCACATGTTGGTGTTTCGGTAACAGGCTTATCAATCTTACCTTTTATAAAACCAACTAGCATGGAAATCTCTCCTGACTATACTTTCTCTATTTTACTTTACTTAATTATTTTAGTTATAGTTTTAGGAATTGTTTTGGGTTATGTCAACTTTAGAATTTGGCTTTCCATTCCTGTTCTTATGTTAGAAAAGAGAGGTTGTATAGAGAGCGTGAAAGAAAGTTGGAGGATAACAAAAGGGAAATTTTGGTCAATATTTTTTGTTAACCTTGTTATGGGATTCGTAGTTGGAATGATTCGAAGTATGGTTGAGCTTCCTTTCAATCTTCTAGAAATTTTGTTTGTGTTTGCTCCTTACATCGGCCAAGTTATAACTTATCTAATTTTCACACCTTTGTCTCTAATCCTCCCAGCAGCTTATTACTATTCCATCAAAGCAGAAGAAAGAAAAAGAGAAGTTTAAGGGAAAGTTACTACTAAAAATACAATCCTATGTTTTTCTTTAAAAAATTCTGAAAAACTCATTAAGTCGAAAACTATAGAGTCGCATGAAAGATTTCTTACAGCTATTTCTAGTTTATTGATAACTAAAAGAGATATCGAAGCTTTAAAAAAATTGGGCAACCAAGAGAATTTGATGTTTTTTTGAATGATGACTACGAGCTGCCTATCGAAAAGTTAGCTTCTATAATAAAGAGTAGAATAATGTTTTAACAGACTTCATAACACAACAGTTAATAAATCCTATTGAGTTTTTATTGCTATGAGTTTAATTTTTCTTGCTCGCAAACATCCTTATCTTTAAAGTCCCACCTCAAAGATATCCTTGCTAGAAAATAAAAAAGTAGTATGGGGTTGGTGGGATTTGAACCCACGTGAGCAGGTTTCTTCATTCATCTTTTTTTCATTGCTCCAGATAAACTGGAGCCTGCCAGCCTAAACCAGACTAGCTGACAACCCCACTTAGATTAATTATAGAGAATAATCGTATTTAATTTTTAAATTTTGATAGTTTCGATTGTTTTGACACTTGAAACACCGGAAGTGAGGTTCCAAAAACTAAATATGGTATAGAGATTATAATGTTTGAATTATGAAAAACGTTGGAATTAAAAGAAGAGAATGGAGTAAGTTCGATATCAAATTACTATTAGAATATTCTAGAAAGGGTTTGTCTAATGAAGAAATAGCTAGAAAACTTAAACGAACAAAATATAGCATTCAATGGAAACTTTATAAAAATCTTAAAATAAGAAAAAACGATCTTCGATTACCCAAATTCAAAGTGGACACATTAAATAAACTTTACTATGAAAATGGGCTTACCCTAAAGGAGATAGCAAAACGGTTCAACTGTTCTGAGAGTTATGTATTTAATCAAATGAAAAAACTTAAAATCCCAAGAGATAGAAGAAGATGTGGAAGAAAACCGCTAGCAATTCCGAACAAGAATTACAAGAAATTGACTCCTGACAAAGCCTACATTTTAGGTGTTCTTTGCGGGGATGGTATGCTTTATAAGTTTTTAGCCTCCTATAAGAATTACAAATTTTTTAATTATTATTTGGGATTAAGAGTAGTTGATAAAGAATTTGCTAAAGAATTTGTAAATAAAATAAAAAATGTTTATAGTGTTAATGCCACTGTAAGTAAAATACCTGCAGGAATAAGAAAAACACCAGTTGGATATTTAAAATGTAAGCAGCAGGTTCTTGTAAGTTTAAGAAGAAAGAAAATCTACGAGGATCTAGCAAGATATGGAAAGTTTACTACATACTCTTGGAGAGTTCCACAAGAGATTAAAAATGGTAGTAGACTTATAATTTCGTCTTTTTTAAGGGGATTTTTTGATTCAGAAGGAAGTGTCGACATTTCTAACGGTGCGGTTGAAGCATGTTCCTTTAATAAAGAAGGATTAAAGGACATAAGCTTTTTATTAGGAAAGTTTGGGATATTTACAAAAGTAAAACGTGCGAAAAAAGATAGGAATCTTTTTAGAATAAGATTTGGCTTTTCTGGATATCTTAAGGTTTTTAGAGACAACATTAATTTTACTATAAAGAGAAAAAAAGAAGCTCTTGATAGAATCATAAAGAATAAGAGGAAGTATAAGTATTGTCCGGAAGATTATTGGAAAGTCTTAAGATTACGAATAAAAGGCTATACTTCTAATGAGATTAGCAGCATGACGAGAATTCCAAGGTCAACGGTTAAGTCTTGGTTTAGAAGGCCTGCCTATATAGCTCTTCAAGCTATGAGACTTAACAAAAAACCGGATGATTGGTACTTGCTCGCAGAACATTTTCCATTTCTTAAGAAATGCTTTTAGTTTAAATACTTACTTGTTTTTTATTATAATACATAATAGAGGTGATCGCAACTGATAGTCCCAAACCATTTAGGTGTAATTATCGACGGAAAGACTTAAATTAATAAAGTCCCGTAAACAGAAGATGGGCAGCCAGACACGGTTTACCACCGTGGAAAGGGCATAGAGAAGGTGCAAATTGCTGAGGACAAAATAAGAAAATTGTTTTTATGAATCCTCGCAAGCACAAAAACTCTTGAAAATTTTTTGAAGTGGTGTTTAGAGCTCAACATTCCTCATATTTCAATTTTTACTCTTTCAACAGAAAATTTAAACAGACCAAAGCGTGAGCTTGAAGAGCTTTTCAGAATTTATTATAACTACTTGAAAAAATGGGAAAAGAAAAAAGACGGCTTTTTAGACAAGTATGAGGTAAGGGTAAGGTTTATTGGTGATTTGAGCAGATTGCCAAAAAAGCTCGTTAGGCTTATGGGAAGACTTATGCAAAAAACTGCGAAATATCAGAAAAGATTTCTTAACCTTTTGGTTGCTTATGGGGGTCATTTTGAAATAAAGGAAGTTGTTAAGAAAATAGTTCAAAAATGTTTGGAAAAAGGAACTATAGAAATTTCAGAAAAAGATATTCAAGAAAACTTGTTAGTTCCTGTTCCTCTTGACTTAATTATAAGAACAGGAGGCTATAATAGGCTTTCAAACTTTATGCTTTTACAAGCAAGCTATGCTGAGATAATAACATTAAAAAAACTTTGGCCAGATTTTACCAAACAAGATTTAATAAACTGTATCAAAAAGTACAGCAGAATCCAAAGAAATTTTGGGAAATAGTTCTTGTGGTTAAATGGATGTTGTTATAGTAGGGGCAGGTCCTTCTGGTTGTATAGCTAGCGAGCTTATAGCAAAGCATGGCTATGATGTTTTGGTAATAGAAGAGCATAAGGAAATTGGAAAGCCTGTTCAGTGTACAGGCTTAGTAAGCGAAAGAATAGGAAAAATTCCTGAAGAAATAATCTTGAATAAAATAAAAAGAGCTAAGTTCTTTTGTTTTAAAAAAAGTTTTGAGATCAAGTCAAAAGAAAAAGTTTTTGTAATAGATAGGGAAAGATATGACAAGTTTAGAGCAGAGAAAGCAAAAGAAGCTGGAGCAAAATTCAAACTCAACACAAAATTTTTAGATTTCAAGAATTCTAAAG
>JAWBVB010000042.1:0-4321 GCA_039004015.1 Candidatus Aenigmatarchaeota archaeon
GTTGGGAGAATGTGCTGCTCAGAATACCCAAAAAAGTTTATAGAAACAAAAGTTACGATTCCATCAAAAGTTTGAATTAAAGTTACTGCCTTATTTTCTCTTTTCCATTTGACAAAAAGAATAACAACAAAAAATGGAAAGAAGAAAATTAGAACATAGAATGCTCTACTTAGCTCTAAATAAGGAATTTTAGCTATTGCTAAGGAAAAAAGAATAAAACCAGTTAAAAAAACAATTTTTGTATAAGAAATTCCAAACTTCTTTTCTATAAGTAAAGAAATGAGAAGAGTTAAAATAGTGATGAAAGCAACTAAAAAGTAAATGTAAGGAGTAGCGAAAAGAAAAGAAGTTAGAATTCCTAAATCTCTTAAAACTCTTAAAGTTCCGCCAAAAATCACGAAAGGAAATATTGCTAGAGAAAATTTTCCGTCAACTTTAACTCTTAATTTTTCAAGCATCTTGAAAATAAGCAAGACTGATAAAATTAGAATTATTCCATAAATCAAGGTTTTATCCAGAGTGTATCCTGTTTCTACAGCAGGCCTTAAGAGAAAATGAAAATAGTCTAAAGGGTTCATAAATAATAACATAATTCTCTAAATATTAATTATGAAAGGCGGAGTTGGTATTATTTTGTTGTTACTAATAATAGTGGTAGTTATTGGTTTTCTAATATACCAATACTTTAAAACTCCTTCAGTTGAAAATAATCAAACAATTTATGAAAAGGACATAATAGTTATAGATGAATATGAAGTTTCAGATTCGATTGTCTACAGTGGTTCTTCTTCAATTTTGAGGTTTCGAATCAAGAATAATGGTAAAGAAACTGTTGAAAAAGTGAAACTAAATTTTTTTGATCTCGGAGGATTTAAAAGTTTTGAGTTGAGCTGTCAGAAGGCTGAAAAAAAAGACTCGGAATGCATTTTTTATAGTTTAAAAGCAGGAGAAAGTAGAGACGTTGAGATTGAACTTTTTCCACCAGAGTCTGTTTCTGAAACTCTAGAAACAAGGGTAAGTTTTTCTGTGGAATACGATATTTCAAGGAAAGTACGTGCAACAATCCCGATAATAGACAAATCTCTTCTAAACAAGCCCTTAGCTAAATTTTCTTCAACCCAATTTGGAAATGGTCCTGTAACCTTTGAATTTAAACTATCTGAAACAGATTTTGGAGAAAAAGGTAAACCTTTTAAAGTAGAAATGATAGTTAAAGATGTAGGAACTTATGAAAACAAACAAACTGTTAAAATTCATGCAGGAAATATAGTTTTAGTGCCATATAAAATCTCAAAAACCACACCTTGTCCGTATTTTGATGACTCTTATAAATCAACAAAAGAGCTCCTTCTTAATCCTTCAGATTCTCTCTACTGTTTCTTCAAATCAGAAGATTTTGAAGGTTCTGAGTTAGATGCTTTATTAGAAGCAACTTATAACTACACATATACATTTTTTAAAACTCAAAGTTTTAAGATTAAACCTATGGGTTAAACTTTATATTATTAATTTTTCAAATAAAAAAATAGAGAAAATGAAAGAATACGTTTTTCTTGTAATTGCTCTTTTGTTTGTTGTATTTCTTTCAGGTTGTATAGGGCAACCCCAAGTAAATGTAACAAGTGGTGGTAAAGTTTCTGTTAACATGAATGTAACTCCAATTACTGCTCCTAGGAATACGCCAGTTTCGGTTACTTTGAAAGTTGTAAATAAAGCTCTTATTCCTATAAAAAATGTAGAGGCAAGTCTTTTTGGGCCTGTTGAATGGCAGTTAGGAGAACCAAAAACAAGTCCTAGGATAGAGCCAAACGGAGAAAGAGAATATACTTGGAATGCTAGAACTTCCCTTCCAGGAAAATATTACATTCATGGAAAGGTTACTTATACATTTGAAAATAATAAGACTGCAACTTATAGGGTTGTGAAATATGGTACACCAGCAGGTGAAACTCCAGGCTTAGTTTCTCAGTCAAATGATTTAGGAGGTCCTTTAAGGATTGATTTCGCTGGGACAGCTCCTACAATTTATCCTGATGAAGGTGGAACTCTAAGCATTAAAATAATTTTAACAAACGTGGGAGAAGGAAGAGCATACAAAATAGATGGAGTACCGGAACAAGGTAAGGGTTTAGATGAAGTTTGGGTTTCCATACATGCTCCAGGTCTTAAGTTTTCAGCAGGAAGCGATTCTGTTTGCACAACTCCTGGAATAGTTGAATTGATTAATAGGGGAACGTCAGCTTCTATATATTGTGATGCACAGATTAATCCACAAGATGTAAACATACTCAAAGATTTTGTAGTAATTGTAAATGTAAAAGCTAATTATTATCACCAAGTGACTTCGCCTCAAATAACTATAACAGAAAGGTAGTTATGCTAAACATTATAATAGGTCAAATGGCCGTTACTTCTGGTATATTTTCTGCTTCCTTTATCTTACTCGGGTTTTTATCGAAAAACTATAGAAAATTTTTCTTGATTTTTTCAATTATTTTTGGTTTTTCAGCCTGGTCTTTGTTTGAATATGCGATTTTTCTCTCTAATTCTGATCTTTTTTATCTTTTACAATATCCAGCAGTCCCTATGCTTCCATTTCTCTTCTCTTCTATAGCTTTGTTGTTATTTTTACTCTATTGCTTGATAAAGGAATTAAAAAGATAATTTCCCTGGATTTAGGGTTAACGAAATCTGATTTAAAAGATGGGCCTGAGGAGAGTCGAACTCCTTTCTCCACCGTGTGAGGGTGGCGTCCTACCGTTAGACTACAGGCCCTTTAAAATTAGATTAAAACAAATAAATAAAAAACTTAAGTCTTTAAACTTGCAAGAACACAGTAATGCTTTTTGTTTAGCTCTACCCAAATTTTATAAATTTTAAAATTTTTAAACTCCTTTCTCAAAAGAGTTTTATTAAACCAAAAATGAATTAAACCTTTTTCTCTTCCGTTTAAAGGAATGTAAGTTCTTGGAGCAATCATTTTTATTTTCCAGATTTCATTTTTTGACATTTTCTTAAGCTCTTCTTTACTTCTTTTCTTGCTTACAGTAATAAAAATTAAACCACCTGGCTTTAAAACTCTTTCAATTTCTTTCATTAATTTCCTAATTTTCTCTATTCTATTGTGATGTAAGGTAGCAATGCTTACTATTCCATCAAAAAAATTATCAGGATAAGGAAGTTTTTTATAAATATCACCAACTCTTAATTCTGCTTTAAGATTTTCCTCTTTAAGCCAGTTCCTTGCAATTTTAATTCCATGCTTAGCTATATCTATACCATAAACTTCAAAACCATGCTTTGCTAAATAAACCAAGTGCCTTCCCGAACCACAGCCCAAATCAAGAACTTTTTTAACTTTATTTTCCTTGAAAATTTTAACTATTTTTGGCATTTCTTCATGTGGTTTAGTAAAAACTTTTCCCTCTTCTTTAAAAATCTTATCCCATTGTTTACTCATATTTTTAAATAAATTAAAATTGTTTTAAATTTTTCTGAACATGGAATTTTTCTTTTTTTATTTCAAATCTTTCATCGAATACAGGACTGCCATAAACACCATCATAACCCGGAATGTACTTAACCCTTCCCTCTCTTACTTTTATTATTGCATCAGCAATTTTTTCGTTAGTAACTTTTAGCAATTCTTCTTTTGGAACGTTAAGCAAAACGTTTAGCTCGTTTCCAAATTTTTCTATTAGTTTATCATGTTCTTCCAAAACTTTTTTTGAATAAAGCTCTCCAGAACCCCAAGCAAAAGAAATTATTTCATACAAAGGCAACAAAGTTTTAAAAGGAATAGCATCTTTTGGAATAAAACCTTCTGGTCTATCTGCCAATTCCTCAACTCTATGTAATACTCCTATGGTTAATTTTCGTTTGCATTTTGGGCAAATGTTATTTAACTTTATAGCATCCTTAGGATGCAGACTTATGCTGCAATTACGATGTCCATCAAAATGATACTTTCCATAGTTTGGATCAACTTCTATAGTGTATAAAAAACTTTTCTTATCTTTTTTCTTTGTCGCGTCAAGAATTTTCCAATAAGTTACTTTTTCTAAATCAAAAACGTTTGCCTCTCTTCCTAAACGCCAAGGATGCGGACTATGCGAATCTGAGTTGCTAACGAGAGTGAATTTATCCAAAGAACTTAATCTCCAATTCATACTGGGGTCGCTGGAAAGACCTGTTTCAAGTGAAAAAATGTTTTTAGTTTGATCTTGGTAGCATTCTTCTATAGAGTTAAAACCTGACTTGCTTCCTAGAATAGACCGCCACGGAGTCCAGATATGGCTACTTGTTATCATTACATCTCTTG
>JAWBVB010000043.1:0-4164 GCA_039004015.1 Candidatus Aenigmatarchaeota archaeon
GGGAAAGTTTAGCCAAAGAAATTTTCTGGTTTGAAAAATGGAAAAAAACTTACGAGCATAAAGCATTTTATTTCAAATGGTTTTTAGGTGGAAAAATCAACATAACTTCTAACATTTTTGAAAAAAATTTACTTGGTTGGGAAAAAATTAAGGAAAAAGTTGCGTTGATATGGGAACCAGAACCTTTAGAAGAAAAACCAAGAATTCTAACTTATAAAGAACTTTTTGAAGAAGTTTGTAAGCTAGCAAACGCTTTTAAAAAAATGGGGATAAAAAAAGGTGATGTAATTGGAATTTATTTGCCAATGATTCCTGAAACAGTAATTTCTATGCTTGCTTGCGCAAGAATAGGAGCTGTACATACTGTAATATTCTCTGCTTTTTCCCCTGAAGCTTTAAGGACAAGACTTAAAGTTAGTGAGGCAAAAATTTTGATCACTGCTGATGGCTACTACAGAAGAGGAAAAATAATAAACTTAAAGCAAAATGCAGATGAAGGAGTAAAAGAAACCAAGGTTGAAAAGGTTATTGTTGTTAAAAGGGCAAAAAATGAAATTTCTTGGAATCCTGAAAAAGACGTTTGGTATGAGGATTTGATAAAAGAAGTAAGCAATGAATGCGGACCAGAAAAAATGGACTCAGAAGATTTACTCTTTATCTTATTTACCTCGGGAACTACTGGTATTCCAAAAGGAATAATTCATACTTGTGGAGGCTATACAGTACAAGCTTACTGGACTGGAAAATGGATTTTTGATTTTCATGAAAATGATATTTTGTGGTGCACTTCAGATTTTGGTTGGATTACAGGTCACACTTACACTTGCTATTCTCCTTTGCTTAACGGAATAACAACTTTGATTTTTGAAGGAGCTCCGGATTATCCTACTCCCCATAGATGGGCCCAGATAATAGAAAAGTATAAAGTAACAATTTTTTATACCGCACCAACTGCAATAAGAATGTTTGAGAAAATTGATGGAAGTATCGCCAAAAAGTATGAGTTCAAAACTCTTCGTTTATTAGGTTCGGTAGGTGAAACTATAGATGAAACAACATGGCTTTGGTATTTTAAAAATGTTGGTAAAGAAAGATGTCCGATAGTTGATACTTGGTGGCAAACAGAAACAGGTGGAATTTTAATTTCTTCTTTACCTGGAATAGGTCCTTTTAAACCTGGTTTTGTTGGTTTACCTTTTCCGGGGGTTAAGGCAAAAATTCTTGATGAAAAAGGGAAAATCTGCAAAAAAGGAAAAGAAGGAAATTTAGTCATATTATCACCATTTCCTCCTGGTATGCTTAGAGGAATTTACAAAGATGAGAAAAGATACTTAGAAACTTATTGGAAGAAGTATGGAAGAAAAATTTATTTTACTAGCGATGGTGCTTTTAAAGATGAAAGCGGTTTGATAAGAATTACAGGAAGGGTTGACGATGTAATTAAAGTTGCAGGTCATAGAATCAGCACAGGTGAAATAGAAAATGCTTTAAACTCCCATCAAGCAGTTGTTGAGTCTGCTGTTGTTGGCTTTCCTGAAAAAATTAAAGGCGAAGTTCCTTTTGCCTTTGTAGTTTTAAAGCAGGGGTTTGAAAGTTCAAAAGAACTTGAAGAAGAATTGATAAAACAAGTTGAAAAAAAGATTGGACCTATAGCAAAACCTGCAAGAATAGTTTTCGTTGAAGATTTACCAAAAACAAGAAGTGGGAAAATTGTTAGAAGGATTTTGAGAAGTATTTTAAGAAATGAAACCTTAGGAGATTTATCAACTGTTGCAAACCCTGAAGCCATAGAAAAAATAAAAAAAGAATTGAAAGGAAGCTAACTATTTTTCTTTAAGCGTTAGAAAGGCAATTGCTGCAAGCAAGTAGCCAATTGGTGTAATAATTATTGAAAGGATGCCTGCTGCTTTTAGCAAACCAGAGTTAAACTTTGTTCCCGCTTTCCATAGACCTATCAACTGAAGAATCGCATAAACTAGGAATAGTAGTAAGACTGGTACAAGAACTAAAAAGTTCGAAAGTACTGCTGAAACATCCAAAATTCCAGCTACCACTGCAAATATACTTCCCATTAGTGTTGCGAAAGCTAGAATCGAAGCTATTATAGCTAATATTGCAGAATAACCAACCCATTTCCAAAGGTTTTCGTTGTACTTATTCCCTAGTTTTATCCATCCTAGTATCAAAAGAATTAAACCCACTATGTTTAGCACTGGTATTATTGAAAGAATGTAAGCTATCCCAAGAAGTTTCTTTTCTTCCATAATTTATTTTTTTTGTTTTTATTTAAAAATTGTTAACCTTTAAATATTCCTTTGGAAAAATCAATTAATGCAGGAGGCTAGGTCGCGGAGCTAGGCCTTCCGTGCTGCTAAAAGCAGTGGCAAATGGTCTACATGGCCGACCGAAGCCTGAGGGCGGTATAAGTTTACAAAAAGGTCCAAGCTTCCAACTAAGAAGCCTCGCCTTTCAGGGTGAGTAGCCTAACGAAACCGAGGAGGTCCGGAAGGAAGCACTCGTAAGTTAGGCTATCTCATGCTTGAAAGATACGGGGTTGAGAAGGAAGCTTGGGGCAACCTTTTTGTAAGCTTATATCCACCAAAGGCATGCCTCCTGCAATTTCTAAAAATTTAAATTTTAAAGAGGAATTAACTGATATGGAAGAAAGCTTAAAGATTATTTTAATCGCCATACTTTTGCTCATTATCTTTTCTGCTGCTTCAAACATTACTCTCAAATCAATAATTTTGCCTAACATAACAGTAGGGGGAAGAACAAAAATAATATTAAGTAATGAAAGCGTTCTTAAAACTTGGATGTACATTCCTGCTGTGGACTCTGAAGGAAATGGTGTTGTTACAAAGCTTATAGTTGAAGCAAAACCTGGAACTGGAAGAGTTTTGGTTGACATAAATCAATTACTTTTTTGGGTCGACACCCAAAACTCTATAAGAGTTGCTCAGAAAGTTGCCCAAAATTATACTAAAACAGATTTGTCCAAAATAGATTTAATATACGCTATAGAAACAAATGCTTCAGTTATAGGTGGGCCATCAGCAGGGGCTGCTATGACAGTTGCTACAATAGCTCTAATTGAAAATAAAACTTTAAACCAGAGTGTTATGATGACAGGAACTATAAACTCTGATGGAAGTATCGGACCGGTAGGAGAAATAATTGCAAAAGCTAAGGCTGCAAAAGACATAGGAGCCAAACTTTTCTTGGTTCCTAAGGGTCAAGCAATTCAAACTTATTATAAACCTATAGAGCACTGCGAAAAGTTTGGACCAGTGACTTATTGCTCTACTGAATATAAACCAGAAAAAATAGATGTAAGTAAAGAAGTGGGTATTAGTGTTAAAGAAGTTAGTAATATTCAAGAAGCTTTACAATACTTTTTAATTTAGTGATCTTATGCAATACTTTTCAAAGGAAGAGGTAAAGGATATAATAATATCTGTCTTAGTTGTTTCGCTAATTTTCTCTTATAACGTTCGCGATCCAAAAAGAACTTTTGAGCTTTTTCCCTTTTATTTGATAATAGTTGTTCTTACTTTCCTTCTTCATGAACTGGCTCACAAAAGTGTTGCAAGGAAGTTTGGTTGCTTATCCTTTTATAAAATGTGGACAACAGGGCTTTTATTAAGTTTAGTCTTCATGCTTTTAGGTTTCAAGTTCATAGTTCCTGGTGCTGTTGTAATCTATCCTTTCACTTTTGGAAGATGGGGATTTAAAAGAATAAGGTTAACAGCTCAAGAAATTGGAATAATATCGGTTAGTGGAATCTTGGTAAACATTTTTATCGCTGTAGTTTCAAGACCTTTTGTAGGTTTATTTTCTATACAAGGTTTTGATTTTTTCCTTGCTCTCTCTTTCATAAACTCTTTCCTTGCCTTCTTCAACCTTTTACCAATTCCACCTTTAGACGGAAGTAAAGTTATAACATGGAAACCTTGGTTTTGGTTCTTCCTGTTTGTTATTTCTATAGGTTTATTTTTATCCTTCGGTTTCTAAAGGTTATTATGTAGTGATAAAAGAATCAAGTGAGAAAATGATTGTTATAGCAGACTTTCACCTTCATTCTCTTTATAGCAGAGCAACCAGCAAGCAGATGAACTTAGATGGAATAAGCAAAGGTGCTAAGATAAAAGGATTAAGCCTCGT
>JAWBVB010000044.1:0-4063 GCA_039004015.1 Candidatus Aenigmatarchaeota archaeon
AATTTGTTGTAATTTACTTTCTATTTCATTCTTTCGTTTAAGATATTCGTCTTCAGATAAAACCAAAGGTAGGTCAATTTCCAACTCCTCTTTTGTTTCTTGTGGAATTCTTATTTCATCAAGATTAGCAAAATATTCTTGAGAATAATATTTACCAGTACTCTTTACAAAAAAGAAGATTGGTTCCCACACATTACTTAATCTATCTTTAACAGAAGATGGCATATGATTTGGTTTATACCATACTATGACATTTCTTATAACCCAGCCTCTCTTTTGCATCTCAATTGCAATTTTAAATGGTATCATTTGCAAATCTTTATTAACATACTTATCTCCAACATTCAGAAAGTAGGACCCCGTATCTTTTAAAACTCTTTTAAGTTCATCCCCAACCTCGACTATTTTCTGAACATATTCATCTGGGGTACTTTCTTGTCCTATTTGACCTTTTATTTCATAATCCCTCTGTTTCCAATAAGGAGGAGAAGTAATTATTATATCTACACATTTATCTGGCAATTCTCTTAATTTTTCTATTACATCACCAATTAAAATTTTTGGTTCAATTACACCTTCTGCATTTAGATACTCTTGAGGTGTCATTTCTTCTACAGTTTTTTTCATTAGACTCACTTCTTATTCTTATTAAATGTTTCTTCTTTAATGTAAGATTTTTCAGATAGATAGGAAATTACAATATTTTTGACAATTTCAGAATCGTTATCGCCAATAGTTCCTTTTAATTTTTTTATAAGATTCCACTGTCCATCTGAAAAAGTCACCTGAACTTTTTTTGACATACACAATCCCTCCTTAATCAATCTATTTATATTCTTTTAAGATTATATTTATATTCTTTTCGATTATATTCTTAATTACTTAAAGGTTTTCTAATTTCATTCTCTGTTCTTGTTTATTTTTTCTTCACTTAACTTTCTTTCTCTTTCTTTCAATATAACTTCTTGAAAATACGCAATTTTATCTTCTTCCTCTCGTTTTTCTCTTCCCCAAGCTTCTTCCCACTCTTTCTTTACATTTGGATCGGTTCCTACCAATTTACCTTCAAATTCATCTATTTTAACTAAGGCTGGAACTTTAATACAAGGCCCTATTATTACGGCTTCTCCTACATTTAAAGAAGGTAGTTGCTCAAGTAAGTCTTGACTTAATACTTCTGAAGCTTGTTGCACGTATCTTTGGTCGCTTGGTTCTACTAACTTCAAAATTATCATGTTATTTGCTTGGGAGAGTGAATCAGAATCTAATCTTTTTGGCCTTTGGCTAACTAAACATAAACCAATTCCAAATTTCCTTCCTTCTCTTGCTATTCTTCCTATCCAATATTTCGATAAAGTTTCTTTATCGTAAGGAGCTAATACATGAGCCTCTTCCAAAACTAAAAATATTGGAAATGAAAGACCTTGTTCCCCTCTTTTATAATTTCTCCTAGATTCTAGAATGTTTCTTAATATGTGAGAAACAATAACATCTGCACACTCCTCATCAACAGATCCTAAATCAATTACATTCACGCTTTTTATTTTTAGAGCTTCCAAAATTTTTGGAGCAAAAAAATCCAAAATGTTTGCATATTCTTCCCTCAAACTTTCTATTTTTCCAATTACACCTATTATCGAATTTTTATCTTTTGCATAATCTTTATTTCCAATGTATCCTTCCAAAACTTCTACAATTTTATCAAAGAATTCACTCGGTCTTTTTTCACAAGCTTTTTTCGCTTCCGCCATAGCCATTCTTAAGTAACGATATTGAATAAACGCAACTTCTGGATTGATGTCGGCTAAGATTGCCAACTCTTTGAAAGAGAGTTTAAAAGGATTTATTTTTGTTGGAATTATATTCAGACTTCCATTTTTCAGTGGCAATCTTGTGTATTCTGAATGCATATCGAATATCAAAATGCTTCCATTAAACCTTAGCATTTCATCGCAAAGAACAGCAACTGTATTAGATTTTCCATAACCTGTGATTGCAAGAATTGCTAAATGTCTACTTACAAGCTTATTAATATCAAGATAAACTGGAACATCACTTCTCGTAACCAAACTTCCTATTTTAACTCCAGCTTCTTCTTGACCAAAAACTTTTCTCAAATCTTCTGAAGAAGCTAGCTTAACTTCTGTTCCTGGAGTTGGTGGAATTCTTGGAATTTTCAAATTTTCCAAATCACCAAGAATTTTTATACTTCCTTTGATGTAAAAATCCTCCCCTTCCATACTTTTGATTTTTTCCACAACTCTTGGATCATAAATATCTTCAGTTATTGATAAGCTTCCTTTTATCAATGCTTGAATCATTCCAAGAACTTTACTACCTTCATACTCTAAAACGACAAATTCCCCTATTTTCACTTTTTTCTTAGAAACAAACATAACTTGAGTTGGTGAAGCTTCACCGATACACATTCCTATTGTTTCGCTCATAGCATTTCCCTTCCAATTTTTTCAACCAAACCAAACATCCTTACCAAATGCTCTATATCTTTCTTCTTAATTATTACTTCATCATGTGCTTTTTTAAGCAAGTAAGGGTAACCATCAGTTGAAATAGATTTAATATTTTCCAAAATTTCTTTTGCTTGTTTCTCATCAATTTCTGAAGGAATTTCAAACTTTAAAATATTTTTTCTATCTTCTAACCTTGAATAAAAAATTGTGAAGTTGAATCTCTTTAGTTCTTCATCAAGAATTGGAAATTTCCACTTAACATTTCCAACTTGCAAAGGTTTTGAAATACCTTCCTTTTTGCTGTATTTTTCGAATATAGCCATGTCTGGAATTCCAAGATTGAAGTAATCATTCGCTCTTGAAGTTTTTGCAATTGCAACAATTTTATCTTTAGCATTAGAAAGCAATTTATAAACACAAAGCAAATGCTCAAGATATTCAAGATAGCAAATTACTTCAATTTTAAAGTTGGGAAATTTTTCTTCAACATCACTCCATAATTTTTTCGAGAAAATTTCAATCCCATTTTCTAAATTCTCATTCAAAATTTCAAGGAAATTTTTTTCCACATCTCTTCTTACATCAACAGGCGGTTCAAAAATTGAAGGAAAAGGCCTTATTAACATGCCTATCAAAGAGCCATCCAAAAGAATTAAATCAGGATTAAATTTTCTTATTGCTTCTAAACAAACTTTTGTCTCGAAAATGTGCATGTAGAAACGTAATCTTTCCTCGCTTCTCGTGCAAGGCCAAAGGATATCGACATCACATGCTTTGATATTTTCCATTTTTTCATCAAAGTAAAAGAGTTGGGAAGCAACCGCATATAAAGTGAAAGTCCGAAAATCTACCCAATTAATGCTACCATCTTCAGCAGCAATTCTTTTTCCTTTAAGTTCATTAATTATCGAATCTTCCCAAGGTGGTTTTATTTCTTTTCTCTCTTTTTCTATTTCCTCCAATTTTTTGAGAATACTTTCTTTTTTACTTGCTGTAACTTCTAGCAAATCTTCTATCATTTTCCTTTTCACCTTTTAATTTTTAACAAATTTATCATTTCACCTTTGCCCCAATTAGCTTTTCCCTTCTTCGCTGAATAAACATCGTTAAAGCAATTTTAGTTGGATCTAATTGGAAAACTTCTTCTGGATATTTTTCCCTTATTCTTCTCAAAACGTCAAAGCTGTCTTTTATAGACTTTTCCATCTCATCTATAAACTCATCTTTTTTAGTTTCTTCCTCTTCTACATTCCATCCACACTTGCTATGTTTATTCCAACTTTCTGGTATGTAACCTCCACAATTGGGGCATTTTTTCCATTTAGGCATTTTTTAACCACCTCAAAATATTTTTATTCATTAACATTCCACTCCTCAAACCGTAATTTCATATTTTCTATACCTTCCCTTTCCTCCTTTTGCTATAGCTAACCCTAAAACTACAATTTTATTCATATATTTTCTAAATCCTCTTGGCCCAACAGGATTGCTCACTTTAAGTTTGTATTCTCTGTACAAATCGCCAGAATACATTTCTTTTTTTTCTTCCAATATGTTGTAAATAATTTTTTGATGTTCATTCAATTTTGCTA
>JAWBVB010000045.1:0-4063 GCA_039004015.1 Candidatus Aenigmatarchaeota archaeon
GTAATCCCAAACTGAGCTTTCATCTAATTGTTATATTGACTTTTTCGCTGCTTATTTTTTTAATTTCTAATTCGTATTCCTTAAAAGGGGCGCTCCCCAATATTTTGCTCACCGCAACCCAAATATCCTCTTTTTCTGGCAAAACTCCTAGATAAGGCATGGTTAAGTTACAATAAAGTTTTTGACATCTCAAATAATTTTCATCCTTAAACTGCAAGCATAAGTTATAACCAGAACTTAAATTTTGATTTTTAATTAAATCAACAACTTTTGCTAGAACCTTTTTTTCGTCTGTAGAGAAAACAACCCTTGTTTGAAACTCAAACCTATATTTTTTAACAAGAGAATTGTTAATCTCTTGAACACAAACTGAATTTATATCAGTAAACAAATCTGAGAATTGTGATAAAGTATTCTGCTTTTGAGAAAAGTTGATGGCTGAAGAAATTAGATGGTAAGCTATGGCTAAAATTAAAATACTTATAACAATTCCACCAACAACATAAACCCATACTTCTGGCATTAATTAAAAAATAGCTTTTTTAGAATTTATGGACATTCTTCTGTATAGCCAGAAGCTATCCACCAATAAGATTCGTTATGGCCTGTAGTTTTATCTTCAAAGAAGCAAGTTCCTGGGTTTATGTCCCTTCTTACCATTTTAATCGCATCTTCCTTTGTAATGTAGCCAAGAGTTTGATTATAATAATTACAAAGCAATCCTAAACAATTTGCAGCCGATAGTTGATAATTGCCGCATCTACAATCAGGATAAATGTGAAAACAATAAATCCCATCCTCACAAAGAGGAATTCCTTCTACCAAATTACCAACGTTTTTTTCCATTTTTTTCCCGTTCCAGTTAATGTCAAGTTCTACCTTTCTCTCACAAAAATTTTTTCCAGCAATTTCATCACAACTTATTCTATAATTATCGCATAAATTCTTGCATTCCAAATAAGCCTGCTCATAACCTCCTGCATCAGTTAATCTTTTAACTGGCTCCAAAATTGGAGTAACTGAAACATATTGAGAAACTAGCCTTATTACAACTAAGGTTACAACAATCATTATAAATAAAAGAAAAACTATTTCTAGTGCTGTCATTCCTTTTCTCATACAATTAGAATTTCTTTTTTTTATATTTAATAGTTAGCATTTAATTGAAATGTTGTACTTTATAAAATCATACTCAAGAAAAACAGAAGTTGCATCAAGATTTCCACAATTCCATTCACAGTTTGGATGAGAAAAAGAAGCTAAAGAGATAGAGCCATTAATAACGTAACAAAGACAACTTTGCTTCAAGTTTATTTTACCAGTTTTTTGCCAGCATAAATCACAGTATTTTTTTAAAGTATTTTCGTTTATTTGCTCGCTAATCAGTTGAGTTTCGCACTTTTTTTCTTCTTCACAAGGAGGAAAGAAACAAGGAAGTTTGATTAGAGTAGTCAAATGCTTAAGGTTAAAAATTATCCCTATTATAACTACCACTGCAACTATAAGAATAAAAACTTTAAAGATTAGCTCTAAAGCCATCTCTGCCATCAAATTACCTCAATTAATTTACTCGTTGCGTTATAATAAATTCCTACGGATTTTGGCATTTCTATAATCCCAACCTTCCAGTCTATTATATCTCTATAATCAGGGGGAAGCTGAGAAGTTACGTTATCCTTCATGACTTTGTCGTCAAGCTTTTTCAAAACAATCTCATAACAAATTTTATCGGTTTCTAATTCAACTTTTGCAGTAGTGCTCCAGCATGCTAAGGAATACTCAGCAATTTTTCTTGAGATATAATTTACATCACCACTTTCTATTGTTATTGTTGGAAAAATTTGAGGAGTTTCGCAAAAAGCTGGTAAGGAAGGTTTTAAGGCACTTGGTAAAGGAAGGAAAGAATTTAAGCCAAAAAGAAAATCACAATAAACTTTTCTTAAAGAAGGGGAAAGCTGTAAGCCTATGTAAGTTATTAGAAGGGAAATCGCTACTATCGCTATTAGGATATAAGCTATTGTGCTTAAAGCTATACCTTTCATTCAAACTCGACCAAACTTATTTCTTGCCCTGTATAATTGTATCTAACTTTAATCGTATAATTTTGATCTTTTTCCAAGAAATCAAAATAAGCTTTGATTGGAATTAAAAAAAAGCTTTCTATTTCGCTTTTCTCTATTTTTTCCGAGCTACTTATTCTTACGATATAACAATCGTCATTATAAACATCCTTGCCAAAATCGTGCTTGCTCCAACAATTTTCTACACAAACTTTTAAAGAAGTTAAGATTTTATACTTACTTCCTGTTAAAAATTCTTCGCAAGTTTTTGAAGGGGAATATAAAAATGAGATATAGATATAAACAGCAAATACCGCTACCATAATCAAAATCATGCTCATTAAAATTTTTCCTGTTTCCATGTCATCAACCAAGCTCGATTGAAATTCCTAAACTGTAAAATAGGAGTAGGCCAAAGAAAGAAACCATTCCATATACAAGAATTGCAGTAATCAAAGTTTTTCCTATTGTGTAATCCCTTGCAACTTTATCAAAACCGTTTTCTATTCCGCTTAAAAGCATAGCAAGTAAAGCAACTGTTTCAACTGTATAAATGCCTATAGCTGCTTGAAGGACTGTAAGAGGAACCAATTCTTTAAAACTTCCTATTAAAATGTTCATAAAATTTTCCCCTCCCATTAAAACTCCTAAGCCAAGACTTTTTTCTATTTCTGCAAGTTTGTCGGCAAGAATTCTCAAAACATTTATTACAAAAATTGTTAAAGAGCCAATTATTCCACAAATAAGCGGAACTACAAAACTTGCTTGAAGCCTTATCGCTGATCTTGTGTTTTCTAACAATTCCCTTATTTTTAACTCAATAGAATGAACGTTATCTAAATAGTTTGCTATTGTTCTTGCTATAACTCCTAGCAAAACTGTGCTTTTTTCGGAGGCATCAGACAAAACCTTCATTATATCTTCTATAAGGCGAGAAGGAAAGTACCTTAGAATTCCGTGCTTTTCGTCGAACAAAGCCTTTCTAAAAGTCATACCAAAATTCCTTATGTTTATTAAAAGTTTTGTTAAGAATGAATGAATTGCTCTTTTCTGCATCCCAAGCTTTTGATATTCTTCTAAGCTTTTGTTTATCGCAACCTCTATAGGCATTCCTTCTGATAAAAAATTACCAAGAGTTACTAAGCCTGTTCTAAACTCGTCTTCTATGTTTTTAATCTGGTTTCTTATTTTTACTCTTTGGAAACTTCTAAAGTAAAAATAAGAAATTACCATAGCAGCAAAACCTGCTGTTATAGAAAAGGTTGAAAGCAAATTTTCTAAGTTCATCTCTGCTTCTTTTTTCAAAATAGCTTCTTTGGCTGTTTCTGGTGCTACTGAAAGGGAAGTATAAAGGTCAATAAAGTGGAAAATTCCGTAAAGCATTATAAGCAAGCCTATAAGAAAAGAGAAGAAAATTATTGGGATATAAAGATTAGTTTTTCCTAACTTTAAAACAAAAAAATTCTCTCTTGGTAGTTCAGGATGTTTAGAAATGTCTGGTGAAATAAAAGCTCCTGGTCTTTTCTTAAGTATTCTGTGTATGAAAAATAGGTTTAACAGCGGTAAAAGAACTGTATAACCTAAGATTAGCTGAAAAACATTTACTTGCTGATGTAAAAAGATTGCTACCATAGGAAACATAACTATTCCAAGAGCTGGAAGCATTATGCCAAAAAGATGGATCAACATTAAAGGAGAGGAAATTTCCTCAACATAGAGTTTCATTCTTTCATGAGTTGATTCAAGAATATAACTTAAAGCTTTTCTTAAAGTTGCCTCTCTTCTTTCTTCTGTAGCTTCTCTTAAAGTTCCGTACAATAAATTTAACGAACGAACAAAATCTTCGTTCCAAATTGCCCATTTTGGCATGTAATAGCTTAAGGCTTCTTCAACTGTTGTATACTTTCCAACTTGCAAATCCCACATAGCTTTTTTCATATCGTTTGTTATTGGCCCAGAAATGTGAGTAGTGACAAAGTTAACAGCGCCTTCAAAAGTTGGAT
>JAWBVB010000046.1:0-4012 GCA_039004015.1 Candidatus Aenigmatarchaeota archaeon
TCCCAGTAAACTACTGGCAAAGAAGTTTTCTTTAAAAATTCCTCATGCCCTATGTGAAGAATTGCTTCGCAACCCAACCTTTTTGCTTCTTCGTCTCTTATATCACAAGCACCGAAGCAAGGTTCCAAGCATAGCACAACATTAAAACCTTCTTTCTCTAATTTTTTAGCTATATCTTGTATTCTTAGCTTTAAACCTTCTGGAAACTGAACCAAAACTTTTTTTGCTTTAATTCTTTTTAGTGTTTTAATCGCCTCTTCCATTTTTTTCCTCTCTCCTTTAAACTTTATTTCAGAAATTTAGATTAAATAAATTATAGATAATTTCTTAAATTCTCAAAAACTAACAAGAAAAGCTAATCGTTAATAACTTGCTTGTTTCATTATAATTCCAAGAAGTAATAGTTGTACCGTTAATTTTTATGTTAGAAGGTTTTTTTTCACTGTAAAGTTGAATAGTTTGACTTCCTGTTCCATTAAAAACAAAAGAAAAACTAGTAGAAGTCTTTGTGGGATAATTTATTGGGTTGTATAAGTTAGAAGTTATGTTTAACGAAAGAAGTTTTATTAAAGTACCAGAAACGTTATAGCTTACATCATAAAAATCGGGAGTAAGTTCAATTCTATAATTCCCATCTTTATCAGTTCTCGAACTATCAGCTATAATTTCTGTTCCTTTCTTGAAAGCATAAATACTAGCTTTTAAAGGATTTTCATACTTATCTTTTATTCTTCCTGATATCATACTAAAATTCTTGCTGTGAGCATCCAAACCAACTTTTATAAATTCTTCGGCTATAGTTTCCCTGAAACACCCAGTTATTGTTGTGTTAGATGGAGCAAAACTGTAGTGTTCCATTGCAACTCCATAGAATGGTAAATTTTGCATATGATCAAAATAAACTTTGTAGAATAGTGCCATTTCTTCTTGATCCTGAACGTTTGGTTTATAACCAGAAGCATAAGGTGCCCAACAATTTCCATCTCCAGTACCTGAACCAAAATTAACTATAATCGGCTTTTTTAAAAATTCAAAAATCCCTTTATAAACCTCGTAGATATCTGGTGGGTCGGGTCTCCAATCCCAAGAAATTCCATATCTCCATGCATATGAAATATTTTCTTCGGTTGGGTCTAAAATTCCTGCTTTTCTCCTCCAGTCTTCTATACCAACATAATCGATTAAAGGATGAAGAAGCCAACCAGATGTTTGTTTTACTTGAGTTAAATTAGCTTCATTCTCAACTCCTATGTAACCAATTTTTGGATTCCAATCAGGGTGAGAATCAAGATATGCTTTAAGTGCTTCTAAAATTTCAAGTTTTTTCCCATCGTTTTCAGGATAGTAAAAGGGATGCGTTTCAAAAGCTATAGTAAAATATTCAACACTATGGTTTGAACCAAGCTCGGCCATTTTTAACAGTAATTCCTTATACGAAGCCCACCATTTAGAACTAAATTCATCACCTTTATTTACAGGACTGAAAAGACTAAGCATAACTTTAAAGCCTTTTTCATGGGCTCCTTTTATTCCTGCTGCTAATTCGCTAAAACTATACAAACCGTCACAAAATGATGGCATTCCACTTTCATTCAAAGAAGCATAACAACGAAGGTCTATTACGTTAAACCTATCTCCAAAACTTTTTTTCAACGCATCCAAGGTAGCAAGATAACCTTGACTACTGTAACGATTCTGATAAGGAAATATTACAACTGACCTAAAAGGCCAGTAAGTTCCGTTTGGTCTTATAGAAGGTTGGACTATTGAACGAGGTTGAAGAACTATATCTCCTAAATCATAAGTATTTCCTTGAACTTGGGTTAGATCTATATTTTTCAAGCGAGTAATCGAACCAACTGGTTCAGAGGGATCGCCATAACCTGGCTTAATCAACTTTATCTCAGGAATTAGTATTTTCAAAGTCTCGAAAGAAAATTTTCCATTAGAATCAGAGTAAATATTTACAAAGTAAGTTCCTGTTGTCCAAGGTCTTTCTTGTGGTGGTGGAGAACCAACTCTTATTCCCACTCCTGCAATAGGGTTTCCCGCTACATCTACTATTCTTCCTGTAACATTAACTAATTCTGCCTCTTTTCCTGTCAGATTAATACTATAAATGTATTGAGTTACATTTTTATCACCCCAAGAAGTTCCAAATTCAAAAGCATCTGCTAATCCTCTATCATCGTTATCTAAGTTGGTTAAGTTAACCCTCAATATCCCATCAAAAGCTATCCTTAATTCTCCGTTTCCGTGACCAATTTTAAGCCACAATTCTACAGTATATTTTCTATTTGCTTCAGGAGTTACTCCACTTATAGGAAGTGTATACATTGTTCCACTAGAAAAGTACCTTATTCTAAATTGATCATAATTCTCTAGCCACGCTAGTTCATAAGGTGTTTGATACATGTTTTGATTTCTAATCATTAAAAACTGTTGCGATTTGCTAATGTTAGTCATTGCTATAACTTCTTTAATGTAAATGTACTCAAACTTTTGAGAAGTCCACAAAACAAGAGAGCCCCTTGAACCTTCTGACGGTGAATTCCAAATTTTTACTCCATAAGAATTTGTCCCTAAAGGGTCGTTTGAAGGAGTAAACAAGGAATAATTTCCAGAACCCCAGTATTCTAAAGGACTTATAGTTCCGTTGCTAAAATCAGTTTGCAAAATAATTTTTTCTTCACTAGCTTTAGCAGAAGTAACAAAAATGAAAAACCCTAACATAAAGATTAGAACTAAAAATCTCTTTCTAAATTTCATAATATAAATTTAGTTTTACTAGTCTAAATATTTTATTAACCTTAAGCTTCAATAGTATTTACAATGGAAGAAAAAATTTCAAGAGAAGTAAGAAAAAAAGGTTACTTGCTTTTTAGGAAGAATAAAGTAAAAAAGGAACTGGAAACCGAAAAAAGAATACACTTTAAAGTTGAAGGGGAAACAGAAATTCATTCTGTAATTTTTGATAAAATAAAGAAAAAATTCTTTTGTGATTGTTCTTATTTCTCGCTTCATGAGAAAAAATGCTCTCATATAATTGCTTGCGAACTATTTTTGAAGCAAACCTAGGGTAGCATTCTTGTCACATATCTTGGAAATAAAACTACCTCTTTTATATTTTTCATATCAAGTAACTTCATGGTTAACCTTTCTATTCCTAGGCTAAAACCTCCGTGAGGAGGCACGCCATACCTAAAAACTTCTGTAAACCACCTTAAATTCTCTAAGTTTAGACCTTTCTCTTTTATCTGAGCAATTATTCTTTCATACCTATGCTCTCTTTGACCTCCTGAAGAAAGTTCTAAACCTTTAAAAATCAAATCAACACTTCTTGCCCATTCAGGCTCTTCATCAACTCGCATAACATAAAATGGTTTAATAGAAAAAGGAAATCTATTAACAAAGAAGAAATCAGCCTTATACTTTTCTTTCACATAATCTGTTAAAATTTTTGTAGACTCTTTATCTAAGTCTTGATTTCTGGGTAATTTTCTTCCATATTCTTCTAGTATTTCATAAATTTTTGGAAATCTTAACTCTGGGAAAGGAAGCTTAGGTACTTCTATTTCTTTATCAAGAATTTTTAGTTCTTTTTCACATTCTTCTACAACTTTTTTTATTCCAGCTACACAAAGTCTTTCTTCCAATTTCATCATATCGCTTTCGTCTTTCATGAAAGCAAACTCAGGAGCAATTGTTCTGTGCTCAGCTAAATGGGTTGGCTGATCAGAAGGTTCAGCCCTCCAGCTAGGTCCTAAGTCGTAGATTTTCTCAAAACCAGCAGCTATTAACAATTGCCTATGCAGCTGAGGGTCTTGTCTTAAAAAAGCTTCTTTTCCGAAGAAATCTATCTTGAAAACTTCAGCTCCACCTTCTGAAATTCCGCCTATTATACTTGGTGTCCAAACTCTTAGGAAACCTTCTTTTTTGAGAAATTCCTCCATTCCCTCTTGCAATTTTGCTTGAATTATAAAAATAGCTTGATTTTCTCTTCTTCTCAAAT
>JAWBVB010000047.1:0-3996 GCA_039004015.1 Candidatus Aenigmatarchaeota archaeon
TGAAGACTGTTATAATGTTAAAATGTAAAAACATCAAGATGGAGGATAGATGAAAGAACATTTTCTCTCTGAGCTTGTTAAAAAAGAATCCCAAAAGAAAACTAAAGTTACTCTCTATATTCCTTCGGATCTTCTTAAGTCAATTAAACACTTTTGCGTTGATAATGATCTTACTCTCAGTGAATTTTTTGAAAAAGCCTCTGCCGAGTTTCTTGATAAATTTGCAGAATTACATGACAAAAAAAACTAACTGAAATAATTATACAAATTTTTTTAGTATAAATTAAGAATCTAGTTACTAACTGATAAAGAAAAAGGATTTATAAAAACTTATTCTTCAAGTCAGGTAGCAAATGAAGAATATTTTGTCGGAATCGATGAAGAGGTAATTTAAGTTAGTGAGGATACACTGATTAAAGTAGAGCCCAAGTTTCTTTCGGTAGTAAAAGCAAAGCAATTGTAAGATTTTATTCCAAACTAAAAAGGAAACCTATTGGTGAAAAGCTTCCTACTTCTCATGCAAAAGGAAGTTGTTCGATGTTAAAGGGACCGTTGAGCGTTTTCATTCCTCAAAAGAATGATTAACCTTACAATCAAAATATTTATTCTCAGTTCTCCCAAGTCTCTCTAAATAAAAATGATGTATCACTTCCAACTGTGTTATTTCTTCTTTATTGACATCAATAATTCATTTATCTTTATACTTGAATAATGTAATGATGTCAAATTTTTATGAAATAAAATGAGCTAAATATATAGTTAAACTATGTAAGAAGTTTTTTTATTTTCAGTTTTTGAAAATTCTTGCTTTTTTTAATTTTTGTGTAAAAACTTTTTAAGATCAATGCGATTAATATGTTAGCGGAAATAAAAGCTGGCTTGTGAAGATTTTTGAAAAGGCAAAAGTTCGGTTTGTTGGAAATATTAAAGAAGCTGGGAGGGAGGGTAATGCCTCATGAAAGTAACATAACATACACAGTGGGCAATTTATTAAAGACTGTTTTCCCTGAAAATAGTATTATTTTTGAGGGATCAGTATGGAGTCAAAGGGTAGACATAGTTCTCAGTAATTACAGACTACTGGTGGAAGTAGAACCAAGTAGAGAAAGAGTTTATGCTAAGGGCTCAGGTCTAGACCAGTTAAAAGGTTATGCAAAGAAAGTCATTGAAATAGCAAATATAGACTGGCTTCTTGGTGTGGTAGCTTATGAACATCAAGGTGGGTTAAAGTTTTTGCTCAGGAATTATAAGAGGACGGAGAAGGGTATAGAAGAGAAAGCAGAAGGAGAGCTCGGACTGAAAGAATTTGAAAATCTACTTTGGCATAAAAGAGATATTTTGCTTGAAGGTAAGCTCTTACTGAACAGGGAGCTTTTTGTTCACGTCTTTAAGTCCGTGCTGGAAAAGTATGAAAAGGAGCTTATTGAAAAAATCAAGGCAAAAAAAGATGAGGAACATTTTAAAAGCTTATACAATGCTTATGCTAACGCTTTGAAAGTCATATACGGAAATGGTGATGAGCTTACAGAAGATAAGATAGACAGGCTTTATTCCATACATACAATTTTGCAGGCTATAGCTATAGGTATTCTTTCTGAGTTATATGGAAATGGAAATTTAAGTGGAATAGAGTTCATATCTACAGAAGGGAAGCCTTTTGCGGTGGGACTTCCTTTTTTGGACTGGTTTAGTAGAATTCCTCTTATGCAAGAAGAAGAGGAATTTTTCAAAAAACTTGGAGACTACATAAAAGCTCAGGTCAATAGATTTGATTATAATCAAGGTCAGACTGTAGAGATATTCAGACTTTTGTATGAGGAGTTTGTAGACAAAGAAGATAGATGGACCTTTGGAGAATATTACACTCCTCTGTGGCTTGTGAATATAGCTCTTGACCTTGTAGGCAGGGATAAAATAAGGAACCATATAATCCTTGATCCTTTCTGTGGTAGTGGAACTTTTCTCTACGCTTGTTTTCAAGAAAAAGTTAAAAGCGGTAAAGATCCAAAGCAAGCTATTTCAGAGCTAGTTGGCTTTGACATAAACCCTCTTGCGGTAAGTCTTGCAAGGGCAGAATTATTAATTGCCTATATGTTAGAAGTTAAAAGAAGTAAACAAGAACCAGAGAATGTCATACCTATGGTTTATTATCTTAACAGTGCGGAAGTTTTTTCCTATAAGCTGAGAGTTTTACTTTATGACACTAGTAAAGAATGGGCTAGAAACATTCCCGTGTCTCTTTATGAGGTAAAAGAACTTTTAGACATTGTAGTTATGGGAAGGGTAGCCAGTAAACTAAAAGAGTTGAGGAAACTTCAAGATCTTGAGTATGAACTTAAAAGCTTGATAATGGATATTCAAAACGAAGGTCTTAACCAGGAAAAGACGAAAGTTTTTGAAGACAAGTATGGGGAAGTAATAAACTTTCAGAATCTGGAAAGGTTTATTAGCACGTACGGAAACGGTGTTTGGTCTGTTGCTATAGTATCTCTTATAGCAAGGAATGTTGTCTTTGAGGAATTAAAAGGTAATATAGTGATTGTGTCTAATCCTCCGTGGAAAGTTCTTGAAGAGGTTACAGGAGATTATGGTGAAACTTTGAGGAATCATTTATCCTCTGAAAAGCTTCATATATTTGGAGAAAAGTCTCTAACTGACATTATAAGAAAGGGGGATATTTCTAGTCTTTTTCTTTATGGCTTTAACAGGCTTGAACCTGTAGATATAGCTTTTGTGATGCCAGAAACAGTTGCTTATGATGGCAAATATAGTGGAGTTGGCAAAATACTCACTTACAATGCTATGGAAGGAAAGGTAGATGTATACAGAGTACCGTACAATGCTTTCGGGCACGGAGTTCATCCAGCTATAGTCAAAAAAGGAAAGGATTCTATTTATGAAGTTAATATCAATTTTACACCCAACAAGTCTTTGGGTGAGGTACCCTATGAGGTGAAAAAGATTAACTCTTCTTATAAAAATTATGTAGAGAAAGTCTTTTCCTACTTTAATATTAAACTCTCAAAATATCTCGATGTAGTGGAAGTATTTGTGGGGAATAAATCTATAACTCCATTAAGTGGTTTATTCGCAAATGAAAACAAATTAGGGCTTTTCATATGTGAGATAGTAAGAGGTACTCCTGAGAAATTTAAGCTGGATGGTACAAATCTCTACATGGACGCTAAAGAAGTTGGCGTAACTCTGGATAAGGATATAAAGTATTTGGTTTATTACTCCCTTGTTTTTCCTTTTGCAGTTTTTCCTATAAAAGTGCTTTTGTCAGATACACCAGACAAACTGCTAACAATTTTAAATAAGATCAAAGAAGGATTGAAAAATGAAATATTGCGAAAGAAGGTTGATAATCTTATAGAAGAGGTAGCAAAAATAAGGAATAATCCAGTTCGATCAAATCCTAATAATTGGTATGTAGTCTATAAAGACAACGGAGCATTTATAAGTGGTATTTACAAAGGAGATTTTGTTATGTATCAATCAAGTATTTTTATAGAGTGCGAAAGAAAAGAACAAGCATATTATTATGCAAGCCTTTTAAACTGGCTTGTCATAATCGTAAAAGACGGTTATTTACGGCATAATTACGGAAGACCTCTCAAAGTTGTGATTGATCTTGGTCTGAAATATGAAGAAGAAGAATGGCAGAAAAAAGTTGCGAATCTAGCTGAAGAAATAGAGGTTAGAGCTAGGGAATACTTCAGAGAAAAGTATGAAAAATGGAAACAGGCTAAATGTGAAGGAGGGTATTATACAATCAGGGGTAAAGAATGTATTAACTGGTTATTCTTTCAAAAGGAATGGAAAGAAATTGCTAAGAAGTTTAATAACAAGGTAGATCAAAAGAAACTTTTAGATGTTATCAGATATTTAAGGAAAGAGTAACTTTTGGTTTTTTTGAATTATAATATTCACAAAGAGGGTAAAACAGGAATGAACAAAATTCCAACTCTAGCAAATATACCTCTTTCTACATAA
>JAWBVB010000048.1:0-3976 GCA_039004015.1 Candidatus Aenigmatarchaeota archaeon
TGTCAAATGGATAAAACCAAAAATGAAGAAAAACAATTCGAAAACACCAGAACAAATTCTGACAAAACAAGAAATAGAATTGCTAGCAAACAACGCTAAAAATCTCAGGGATAAAGCGTTGATTTTAATTCTTTATGAATCTGGTTGCAGGATTGGAGAACTGTTGAACTTGAAAATAAAAGATGTGGCTTTTGACCAATTCGGTTGTTATATTTTAGTCTCAGGAAAAACAGGATGGAGAAGGGTAAGGATAATAGAGTTCTCAAAAGATTTGTTGGCATGGCTAGATTCTCATCCTTTCAAAAACAACGTTGAAAGCTATGTTTGGATTAGCTTAGAAAATCCTTTGCCAGAAAATAAAATCAAGCCAGCCACAGTTAACAATTTACTTAAAGATTTGGCTAAGAAATGCAACATAACAAAACCAATCCATCCTCATGCTTTCAGACATGCAAGGGCTACCCATTTGGCTAAGCATTTGCCAGAAGCTATAATGAAGGAATTTTTCGGCTGGACTAAAGACTCCAAAATGGCAAGTGTCTACAATCATTTAAGCGGGAAAGATGTAGACCAAGCTTTGTTGAAAATGCATGGAATTAAATTTGAAGAAGTGAGAGAGGAGAAAATCGGAATAAGAATTTGCCAAAAATGTGGTGAAAACAACTCAATTTTAAGTCACTTTTGTAAAAAATGTGGCTTTCCTCTAGATTTGAAAGTAATGTTAGAAATAGATGAACAAAGAAGGAAGCTTAACGAACTCTTGAGAGATTTTCTTGTTTACTATGCAGAAAAAGATAAGGATTTCAAGAAAGTTTTAATTCAGTTTATCAAAGAAAGGAATGCTGAAGATTTGTTTTTCGGCAAGAATGGCTAGGAATAGCTTTCAAGATTTTTTATAGCATACTCCATTATAAACTTGGCTATCTTTTTTGCGGACTCTGGCACAGTCTGGTTTTTAGTCTTTTCATATGCTGTTAGTAAAGAAGCACTAAACACATTTTTTTTGATTTCTATTACTGATGGGTAAAATAAACGTTGGCGTTCTTCCAATCTTGCGATGTATTTTTTCAGTTCTTCCATGCTTTTGATCTCCTTCATTTCTTTCAACATGCTTGCGACATTATTCTCCTTAGTTTCTTCCTTTTTTAAATCAACAAAAGCATCGAGAAGATTTTCTAGTATCTTTAGGGTAATGTGTTTTGCTTTCATACGCTGGTTTAAATTTGAAAATTTCTTCAATTCTTCTTTGTTCTTCTTCAAAAATACGTATCTTACAAATTGTAGAGCAATATCTTTTTCTGGATTTATGTTTCTTGGATAAACCTTAGAAATGAATTGAATAAATTCAACAAATTGTTTGCTTTTGCTTATTTGAAGCTCATCCTCAAGCCTTTTTAAATATTCTAAGGTTTTCCAATTTTTTGGTAAACTGTAATTTTGACTTCTTTTATCGAAAACTATTAAATCAAGTTGTTTAAGTGCTTTCAAGTGCTCGTTTATTCCTCTTCTTTGTCTTATCTTGAAGGCTTTGCTAGCTTCATGATAAATTTCTCTTGCAAACCATTTTTTGTTTGGATTAGAAAGCATCCTGGTTATAATAAACAATTTGAGTTCATTTTTCCCTTTTCTTTTCCCTTTTATTGCCATAACATTATAATGAATTTGCTACTATTTAAATTTTTGTATATTTTTTTGATTTTTTTATTATAATCTACCAACTTTTCTTGGTAGAAAAATATAAAAAACCCTGGATTTTTTGAAAAATCTACCTTGGTATTTTTTTTGAAAAATCTAGTATTTTTTTGAAAAAAATCTATAAATATATACCAAACAATAAAATCAACAGGTGAGAAAATGGAAACAAAAAGAAAAATCGTTGGAGTAAGATTCCTTTTGGAGCAAGAAGCTTACGAAAAATTAAAACAGAAAGTAAAAGAGCGAGGATACTTTAACCTAACTGACTACTTTCGAGAAAAGGTCAGGGAGATTTTGAATGGATGAGGAAATTAGAAAGTTTTTAGAAAGGGAGGATCTTGTTTTTTCTCTGTTGGAGGATTGGCTTAAAGAAGAAAAAGAAGGTGAGCTTAAAGATGAAATTAAAAGAGGAAAAATATAAATCCGATTTTTATCTATTGCTGTTTGATGAGTTCAAGAGGAAAATCCCATCGGAGTTTCTTTTTTTTGACAAAACAATCCCCTTTCACAGCGTTAGAATTATTCTTTCAAGGCATAGATATTCTTCGCATCAAATCAAGGCAATTGTCAGGGCCTGGAGAGAGCTTGGACTGATTTCTTACGTTAAGTTTAGAGGAATAAAACTTGCGGCTGATGGAAATGGAAGATAAAAATAAAATTTTTACTCCAAACCTGGATGGAGTTCAGTTTACAATAGTTCATCCCGCAATCGATTTTAAAGATAAAGCTTATTTCGGTGTTTGGTTACCCGCAAAAGAAGATGACAAAGAGATATATTGCCTAGTAACTTCTGATAGGAAAATAATAGTTTGTCAAAAACAAGTGCTTGAAAAAGAAAAAATCAAGTTAAGCCATATTCCTGTTAAGTTTAGGAAAAGAAGATGGTCTGTAGAATCCATCAAAGAATATCTGGGCAGTTTCATCTCGGTTAATCCAAGAGAATTATATGAAGAAATTAAGTCAATTTATGAGCAATATTTGGATTTTCCCCATTTAGATTTTATGACTTTATGGACTATGGGGACTTATTTGTTTCCTTTATTCAAAGCTTATCCTTACGTTTATATTGGTGGCATTAAGCAAAGCGGTAAGACGAAGATGCTTCATGTTACTTCCTTATTGGCTTTTAATTCAATTTTCTCAGCAAATGCATCTACTTCTTCTATATTCAGGCTTATTCAGAATGGGAGATGTAGCCTGTTTATCGATGAGACCGAGAAGCTGGCTAATCCAGAGAGAGCTTTCGATTTTAGAAGTATTTTGTTACAGGGTTATAAATCAGGTTCTGAGGTTCAAAGGGTGGAAAAAAAATACCAAGGAGAAACACGTTGTCGAATTCTTTGAAATTTATAGCCCCAAAATGCTAGCCAATATCGGCGGTGTGGAGGATATCTTAGAAGACCGATGTATAAAGTTCATCATGAAGCGAACACTCAACAAGCAGATTGGTGAGCGTGAAGTTGATGAAACTAATCCAATATGGCAAGAACTACGTGACAAACTATACATTTTTGCGTTGGAAAATTGGGAAACGATAAAGGAAATATACGAAGCCTTACCTAACGAAACAACTTTAACAAGCAGAGAATGGGAACTTTGGCATCCTATTTTGGCTATAGCAGCTTTTATTGATAAGAGTCTTTATGACAAAATGAAAGCCTTAGCTGAACTAAAAGCTAATGAGAAGCAAATTGAGAATGTTACGGAAACTGGTGAATATATTTTGGTTGAATCCTTATTGGAATTAGTAAAGGAGGATAAATTTTACAAGGTTTGGGAAATTAAGAAAACGATGGAAACCAAATTTGAGGAAGAGCAAAAATGGCTTAATAACAAGTGGATAGGGAGAGCATTAGGGAGACTAGGTTTTACCGAAAAGAGGAGAGTTGGTTCAGGTGTTGAATACAGACTTAATCGTGATTTAGTTAGAGAAATAGCAGAGAGGCTTAATATAATCAGACCTACACAAAGTTCACAAACTACACAAACTACACAAGAATCGAGTGAAGTTAGTGAAGTTAGTGAAGTTAGTGAAGAAGCGAATTCAAAGGAAGCAATCGACAAAGTAATAGAGGAGGAATCTCAAAAGTTGCCTAAAATCCTTGCTGAGAAGAAAGGCTTAGCTTGCTATCGCTGTGGTTCTACTGAAGGTTTGGTTCAGGTAGAGGATTTCCTCACTCACAAACCCTTATGGATTTGTGATTTTTGTAAAAAAGAAATGACGGAGGAAAGATAATGAAAAAGAAAAAAGAAGATATTTACGACCCGTTTGAAGAAGAGG
>JAWBVB010000005.1:0-13234 GCA_039004015.1 Candidatus Aenigmatarchaeota archaeon
CAAAAGAAAATTTTGTTAAGTTTGAATGCCCAAATTGTGGAGAAGCTTTAATAGTTAGGTGCTCAACTTGTAAAGCTTTAAGCAATAAGTATACTTGTCCAAAATGTGGATTTACAGGGCCGTGAAAAAATGGGAGAGGTTATAGTTGGTTTAAAAATACTTCCAAAAACAATAGAAGTTGATTTAGATAAACTAGAAGAAAAGATAGAAGATGCGATAAAACCAGAGAAAATTTCTCGCGAACCGATTGCTTTTGGTTTGGTTGCTATCCATGTTGTTAAGGTAGTTCCAGATGCAGGAGGAGAAGTTGAAAATCTAGAAAAAAAACTTAAAGAAATAGAGGAAGTTGGAGAGATAGAAGTTACAGGAATAACAAGAAGTTTATAAGTTTAAAGAGCTTATCTAATTTAAGAGAAGATGGTAAAGAAAAACTGGAAAATAGTAACTTTCTGGGTTTTAGGTGCAATTTGCATACTTTTTGCTTCTATGATTGCTGGACATTTAGAAAAGGGCTTAGGAGTTAGCGATATGAGTTTTTCTTTAGCTTTATTAGTTGCTTTTATTCTTTTTTTAGTAGGTGGGCTGCTCTGGATTTCAGTTGCTGTAGCAGTTAAAGAAATAGAAGAAGAAAGTTAAATAAAAGAAACGCTTACAAAAAGTCTATGCCTATCTTTTCCTTCCAATTCATTCAAGATTCTCTTTAAAATCATTTTCTTTGGATCAGGAAGCATCTCTATTCTTTCTTGCAATTCTTTAAAATTTTCAAAAGGTTTCTTCTTCCTTTCTCTTATTATATCCCAAAGGTGTTTTTTACCTATACCAGGAAGTAATTCTAAAGCATGCATTCTCGTTGATATTGGACCAGCCTTGTTGAAAATGTTAACAAACCTTTTCTCATCTTTTGTTATCTGCTCTAATAAAACTTCCTCTAGTTCACTTTTTGCAAAATTTGTAAGCTCATTATAACTTATTCTTCCTCTTATATACTTTACCTTATCCCTTTTTTCTTCACCGATATAAACCCTTTCCTTTGGCTTAACTTCTGCGCCCTCTCTTATAGCTAATTCTAAAAGGTTAAAGAATTTTTCTCCTATAGCCTGAGCTACAGGTTCAGCTTTTCTATCCCCAGGTTTTCCACGAGGTAAAAAATCTAAAACTATTGCATACTCATCTTTCACCATTTAAAACACCAGAAAGGATTAGATGTATTTTTTAACCGTTTCTAATATTCTATCTATTTCTTCTGGTGTGAAGCTGTTATATTCTTTATGAAGCACAATTCTGAGCTCATCTTTATCTTCTGGTAAAAAGTTGATTATTTCAACTATTTGTTTTTCTCTCAACTTTTCAATTTTTTTGAGTTCTTCGGCAAGCTTTTTTGCTTTTTCAGAATCAAGCCTAACAAATTTTCTTAAAATCTCTAGGGCATTCTTTTGCTCATATTTAAGTTCAACTTCTTTTGCTCTATTTTCGAGTATTTCTTTTGCTTCACTATTGGTTATAGTTTCTTCCGCTATTATCTTCATTTATACCGCCTTCAGATGTTCAGGCTTTGATATTATCTTTTTAATCTTATTTCCATCTGTGATTTCAACAATATAACTTTTTCCTCTCTTTCCTATAACCTTTCCTACCCTTCCTTTAAACCTAGGATGAGGCATACCTGAATGAGAAGAAGGCTCTTGCACTATCGCAACTTTTTGTCCTTCTTTAAATTCCTGCAAAAATTTTGTTATCGTTGGTCTATAACCTGCTTTTTGTCTTAATTTTTCCCTTGTTTTTGTCCTTATTCCTCTCGATTTTTTAACCATAGTCTCACCAAACTTTTAGTTTTTTTACATGTATTTTTATAACATCTAACTTTATCTTTTTAACCTTATTACCCAGAATTTCCTGTACGTTAGGTTTAGTTCTTCCTTCATCTCCAGTTATCAATTCTTTTATGTAAAGTCCAGCTTCAGCTTTTATTCTTAAAAGAAGCTTTTTTCTCCCCAAAAGCTTATATGAAATTTCTTTTACTTTTCTTTTTCTATATTTATCAGCTCTTCTGTGCAACACTCTTAGAGGAGTTTTTTGAAGTATATGTTGCTCTTTCAAGACTTTTAAATCTTTCAATTTGTTTTTGTCTATAGCTTTTTCAAACTCAACCTCGGCTAAGTAAGTTTTATCTAATCTTGCAGCCTTTAAAATTTTTATTTCTTCTTTTGTTGCTAATTTAAGCCCCTTAACTCTTACTTTTTTTGATTTGTTAATTTCTTTCTCAATTTTTTTTAGATCTATCTTTCTTTTGAGAGGAGATTCAATTTCAATTATAAATGGTCTAAAATCTAAACATCTTGCATCTATGTCCTCTCTTCCAGAGTTAGATACTACAAAGCCATTTGCGAAAAATGTATGAGTAGATTTTTTTGTGGTTAGATCATAAACTGATGGTACGTTCACCTCTCTAATAGATTCTACGGTTTCCCAAACTAAGCCTCCTTTTAATCCTTTGGTACTATTTTTAAGCCATTCATAAAAACTTGGGAAATTATTTGGTACTTTAATATGATTAAATTTATGATTTTTTAATGAACACCAGAGAGCTAGGTTTTTATAACTAACAAACTCACATCCTAATTTTCTAAATATTTCCATTAATGTAAAACCATTTTTTTTCAATTCAAGTGCTTTCTTATAAATTTTTTTACGTACATCAACAATCCTTTTTTTCATAAGAAGATATTCGTATGCGTACCTTGCGAGTATATTCTTTTCTTTTGCGTATTTAAAACCTATTTTCCCATACAAGTTAATCAAATTTTCAAACCTGTTAGAAATATCTAAACAAATTTTGAAGGACTTTTGTCCGTCTTTTCTACTTGTATATGGAATGATTCTAGGCTTCAAACTTTCAACTTCAAACTCTTTTAATAATTTTCTTAAATCCTCGATAAATTTCAAACCATTTCTGAGAGATTTTTCAGATTTGTTTAAAGAAAAACGTGGTGTATTGAAGCTTTTTCTATTATACTTTCGTTTATCTAATCTTGGTTTATCTATTTCTGTTCCAAGTAAAGATGCTAAGAACTCTCTTTTAATAGAAGTTTCAGAGTTTTTCACCCATTCTGGAATTTTGAATTCTTTTGTTACCTTATTACCTATTGGTGCACCAAGAGCGACCAATAAACACCATAAACTTTTGGAATAACATAACAGTTTATAGGCAATCTTTTTAGTTTTTATCACTTTTACATTCCCATGATAATCTTTTATGGTTGACATTCTTGGTTTTTCTTTAAAAAAACTAGAATTATAACCAATTTTTTTAATGTCTAATCGAATTTCGTTCAAATCTTTTTTATTCCCGTAGAATTCTAATCCAACATCCCTTTTTCTAGAGAGTCGAACTGTTCCGTCTCCAAATAAAAAACCAAGTAACCTAGCAATTATAGGTAAGTTTTTATTTTTTGTATCAAGAGGTAATAGTTTTCTCTCTCTTAATTCTCTAATTATCTTTTTTCTATTTGATGTTGGTACATAACTTTCTATAACGTCAAGAATGTTTTGTTCTGTTAGTATCAGTTTATTTTTAGGTTCTTTAAATTTATGCTCTTCGATCGGATATACTGCTAACTTTTCACCAACTTTAATTTTTTTAAGTGGTAGCATACCTTTAGGTGTTAAAAATTGATGATCGCTTGTTGAAATAATTTTTCTACCTGTCTCTTTTGTAGTAATTTCAAATGTTTTTAAATTGATTTCTTTTGGGTTTAATTTCACGAAATCAGAAATTTGAGACGGTATTATTTTTCCTTTTTTTATGTCGTAAGTTAAAATTTCTTGATTTTTCCAATTGTTTTCAAGCTGTTTGATAGGTAGTAAAGAGTGGGTTAAAAGAACGTTTGTAGAAGGTGCTACACAACCGTGAAATACACATTTTTTTCCTTTTGTTTCCTTTAACAACGGTTTTTCTATTATCTCTTGAACAGAAGTTGGATATAACTTTCCTTTTCCTTTGCAATAGCTGCAACCTTTTCCTTTACATCTGCTACAAATCCATTTAGATTGAGGAATATTTCTAACAAGCTTTTTATAACCTCCAAAAATGTATAAACTTCTTATTTCAACTTTAACTTTTCCTTTTTCTACATCAACAAGAATAGTAACATCTGGATTTCTTGGCTCAAACCTTTTTTTTGTTATTTTTTCTACTTCTTTACCGATTTCCCTGTTAATTTCTGATTTAATAGATTCAACAAACTCTATTCCTGTTTCCTCCCAAACTTTTTCTTCTGCTTTTTCAATTTCTGCAGGAATTTTCGATCCTATAACAAACGTTTCAAACTCTATTCCTTTTAATTTCTCGTTTATTTTTTTAGCCAGCTCTTCTTTCTTTTCAAAAATATTTTTACAAATAAAGCATTTTTCTGGTTTTGTTTCCAACTTTATGTTCCTGAATTTTATGCCATAAAAGTTCGATGGGTTTAAATCAACTTTTTCTCCCGAATCTAGCAAGAAAGCCATAAACAATCTAATAACTCTCCCTCTTTCCTCGTTTGAGAGACCAGTTAAAATTTGTGCAAATAGTCTGCCTAGGCAATGGTCGCATAAAACCCAATTCTTCAAAATTTTTGAGGCAGTTTCTTCTATTTTCATTTTAACCATCTTCTGTCTAACTCATAATTTACTATAACTATAGCATGGCTTGCCAAATAAATCGTTTTCCCTAAAGAAACTTTTTCTACGTTAAGTCTTTCCATTAGTTTTTCAGTTTTTCTAGCAATTCCTATATGGTCGCCTAAAATGAAAGCTACGTTTTCTTCTATTTCCATTTCCCTTATATCTTTTCCTTTTGGATGTAAGTACAGAACTTGCATCTTTCCTATTTTTTCTCTTATCAAACTTTCAAAACTTTTCTTTGCAACTTTTATCCCAGGCGAAATTTCTAATTCTTCATTAAGTTTCAAGTTAGCACCTAGCTTTAAAGCTTTTCTTATATGTGAGGCTATGTTTCTTTCGTCAGGGTTAACTCCCTTTAAAGAGCTTCCTTCAAAAACTAACATTTTTGGTGGAGCTGGAGGTCCTTCAAGAATTACATAAATTCGAGAATCTCTTCTTAAATCGTTAGAAATCCACAAAGCACTGGAAATGCATCTACAAACTAAATCCATTCTTCCTGCTGAGCCAGCTAAATCATTTAGATTAAAATCTGGTCTAGTTACAGCTTTTGAAGCTCTTAAAATGAATTCTCTCATAAATCAAGTTTATGTAATTTAAAATTTAATTTAATAGAAATTCAACTCTTTATTATGGTAGAAAGAATAAAGACAGGAATTCCTGGCTTAGATGACTTGATAGCTGGAGGTTTTCCCCAGTCTTCTACCATACTTCTTTCTGGTGTTGCAGGAGCAGGAAAAACAATATTTTGCTTACAATTCATCTATAATGGAGCTTATGTTTATAACGAGCCTGGAGTTTATATTTCTCTTGAGGAAGAGCCAGAAAGGCTTATTAGCTATGCTGCTGAAGAATTTAACTGGAATTTTAAAGAACTTATAGAGAAAAAAATGGTTTCTTTTGTCTCTGCAGAAATGTACAGTTTTGAAAAGTTAAGAGATTTGATAGAAACTGAAGTAATAAGATTGAGAGCAAAAAGGCTTGTTATAGATCCTTCAACAATTCTAGGTTTATACTTTGAAAAAGCTCTCCAAGTTAGAAAAAGTATTTTGGATTTAACAAGACTTGTTAAGCGTTTGGGTTGCACAACGATTCTTGTCTCAGAAATAGAAGAAGGTTCAGGAAAAATTTCTGGTTTGGGTGTAGAAGAATTTGTTGTTGACGGAATTATAATTCTTTATTACATAAAAGAGGCAGGATTTTACACTAGAGGCTTGTGTGTAAGAAAAATGAGAGCTACAGACCATGATTCGGGTATACATCCCATTCAAATAACAAGAAATGGTTTAGTAGTTTTTCCTAAAGAGCAAATTTTTGCAGGAAAAGTTTAAATCAACATAGAAATTATAAAGAAAGAAAGCATCCCACAACTTATCCATGGAATTCCTGGTAAAGCTTTGCCAGGTTTTTTTGTAGCATAATAAACAAGAATGGAAAGAGAAATTGAAGCACCAACCACTGAAAAAATAGCTTGAGTTAAACCAAAACTTCTAAGAACAGAAACAGAAAAGATTAAAGGTAAGGCTATATCACCACCTCCAAGCTGAAAAACATGAAACTTTTTCGTTATTTTTCTTCCTTTAACAACAATTTTTTTTGGTTTTTCAAATTTATAGGGAAAAGCAGCAGTAAAAGCGGTTGGAGTTTTTGTTATTTCTTTTGCTATGTAAACCATATGCTTGGTTAAAAAAACAGAAATAAAGTCATAAATTGCAATTAGAGCTATGAAAACCAAAACAGGGAGAACTCCGAGTGAAGCACCTATTACTGCTCCAGCTCCAGCAACAGAGAAAATAATGGCTAGATTTTGGTTCAAGACACTTGGCCTTAAAATTTTCCAAGTTGTTAAAATAAAAGCAAGAATCAAAGATACAGGAACAAAAAGTATTACAACTGGAAAAAGAAAGTCAAAAGTTATCATAGAAGCGAAAAACACAGCTACAGCTTCTAAAACTCTTATAAGAGTTTTTCTGTATTTGATTATTAGTATTATCAAGCCTGTCATCAGAAGCATGTAAAAAATTAAAAGAATAGAATTTTCAACGCTTTCTGGGTTTTCAAAAGCAGGTTCTGCTTCGCCAGTTTTTATTAGTTGAATGTATTCATTACCAATGTAAAGCCCTAAAATCTGAGTTAAAAGGAAAATTCCAGCAAAAAACAAAACTACTTTCTTTCCTTCCATTTTAAAACCTAAATCCAAATTGTTTTGCAAGCTTTTTTAAGTTTCCTCTTTCAAGCCCAGCTTTTCCTCCAAAAGTTTTCAGTAGTTTTTTCATTTTCTCATACTGACTAAGCAATTCCCTAACTTCAGCTTCAGGTCTTCCGCTCCCTTTAGCAATCCTTGAAATTCTACTTGAGTTTATTATCTCAGGATTTTCTCTTTCTTCTTTTGTCATGCTATCGATAATATACTTATAACTCTTTAATTTCTCTTCTTGTTTTTCCAAAAGCTCTTCAGGAAGTTGCATTCCCAAGCCTGGAATCATTTGTACAACTTTTGAAAGTGGTCCCATTTTTTGCATGGCTTGAATTTGCTCATAAAAATCTTGAAGAGTAAACTTCCCTTCAACTATTTTCTCAACTTTTTCAGGCTTAATTTCTGCTTCTTTTGCTTTTTCTAAAAGAGTTTGTAAGTCGCCTAGGCCAAGCAACCTAGAAACAAACCTTTCTGGATTGTAAACTTCTAAATCTTCTATTTTTTCTCCTGTACCAATAAACTTAACTTTTGCTCCTGTAGCAAAACAAGAAGTTAAAGCCCCTCCTCCTTTTGCAGTACCATCCATTTTTGTAACTATTACTCCAGTAATTCCTACTATCTTGTTAAATTCACTAGCCTGAGGGCCAGCAACTTTTCCTATGTCTGCAGGAACTGTTAGTAAAACTTCGTCTGGCTTAATTATTTCTCCCAGCTTTTTTAGTTCTTCCGCTAGCTCTTTATCTAAAGCGTCCCTTCCTGCTGTATCAAAAATTATTGTGTCGTAATTCTTGAATTTTTCTAAAGCATTTCTTGCACATCTATAAGGGTCTTTACTTTCATCAAAGTAGACAGGAATATTGATTTGTTTTCCCAATTGTAAAAGTTGTTCAACAGCGGCAGGCCTATGATAATCTAAAGCAACTAAGGCTGGTTTTAAACCTTGTTTTTGAAAATATTTTGCAATTTTTGCTATGCTTGTGGTTTTACCTGAGCCGAACAAGCCAACAACCATTATTTTTTTCTTTCCCATTAAAGCAGAAGGTTTCCCTCCAAGCAGGTTTACCAGTTCCTCATAAATCACTTTTAAAACATGCTCTCTAAGAGTCAAACCTGCAGGAATTTTTTCTTCCAGACATTTTTTTCTTATTTTTGTTGTTAGTTCTTCCACCAACTTAACATCAACATCAGCTTGAAGTAGAATCACTTTTAAATTTTCTAAAATTTCTTCTACTGCTTTTTTGTCTATGGTAATGCTTGTTACTATTCTTCTTATCAAGTCACTAAGACTTTTTCCTAAGGTGTCTAGCATTTTTCTCACTTATTGTTAATTTATATTATAAAATTCATTTAAAGTTTATAAAAGGAAGTTCTATATCTGTCACAAATTGACTAGCTTGTCAACATGAGGAAGGTCCCAATTTCACTCCAGCTATGTCCAGCTTAGGTTTTGGTCCAGAAGCCAAGCTAGAATATAACTATTAACCGAAAAAAATTAGTTCTTAGTATTCGCGTCTAGTTTAATCAATTAAATTTGAAACAAAAAAGTTTGGCTCATATTCTTTGAGGTCATGTGGACTTTGCCCAACACCGACGAATAAAATTGGTTTTTTGAAAGTGTGACAAACAGAAAGGATGTTTCCTCCTTTTTCGTTAACATCAACTTTTGAGAATATTACTGCATCTACACCTACTGCCTTGTCGAAAAAATTAAACTGATTAATAACATCACTCCCACTTAAGCTATCTAAAACCAAAATTTTTAAATCTGGCTTGTTAACTCTGCAAATTTTATTTAGCTCTTCCATCAAATTTTTATTTGTATGACTTCTTCCTGCAGTGTCAGCTAAAACTACGTCAAAACCTCTAGCTTCTGCAGCTTTCCTTGCATCATAAATTACTGCACAGGAGTCTGCTCCATACTTTTGTTTGACTACTGGCACGTTAACAATTTTTGCGTATTCTTCTATTTGGTCTATTGCAGCAGCTCTAAAAGTATCACCTGCAGCTATCAAAGGCTTATAACCTTTATTCTTGAGCCAAAAAGCTACTTTTGCTAGGTTCAAAGATTTGCCTACACCGTTAAAACCAAGAAAAACAAAAAGTGCAGGTCTATTTTCTTTTTTCGCTTTTTCTATTATTTCCAAAAGACTTATCCTTGGGACAGAAAGAACTTCAAACAAGCTTTTCCTTAAAGTCTCTTTTATAACTTTTTCTTCCTCACCTTTCTTGACTTCTTTCCCTAAAAGGCTATTTTTAAGTTCGTTTATTATCTTTTCTGCAACTTCTAAGGCAACATCAGCCTCTATTAAATCAAACTTCATTTCATTAAGAACAGGAAGCAAATCTTTTTCTTCTAACTTTTTTTCCCTTATTTTCTTTATTATCTTCTCCTTAACTTTTTTTATAAGACTTTTTCTCTCTTTTGGCCTAGCTTTTTTTATTTCCTTTTCGCTTTCTTCGAGAATTTTCTTAAATTCTTCGCTTGGACTTTCTTTTTTTATTTCTTCGATAACTTTTTCAGGTTCTTTCTCTTCTATTTCTTCAATTTTTTTCTCAATTTTTTCGCTAACTTCTTCTTTTTTCTTAAATTTCTCAGAAATTGCTTCTATTGCTTTTGAAATTTTTTTCTTAAGAACTCCAAACATTCAACTCCCTTTAGCTAGTTTCTCTATTTCTGGAGCGAGCTCTTGGAGTCTTGAAGAAATTTCAACAATACTTTTCTCTACTTCGTTTAAAGCTTTTTCCATTTCAACTCTTCTTTTTTCTAAAGTTTTTTTTGCATCTTCAAAAGTTTTCTCTAAGGCTATATTGCTACCAATCTCAACTATAATTTTATCTTTCTCTTTCAGTCTTCCAAAGGCATAGGCTTCAGAACCTAAAGCAAAGAGCACTTCTTCACCTTTTTTAATTTCTTCTATACTTTGCAGAGTTGTTTGAATCTCTATAATTTTTGATAGCATTAGCTCTCTTTCTTTAAGTAGAGAATTAAGCCTAGCTTCCAGAAGTCTATAAACCAATACTTTTTCCTGCAATTCATTTTCTTCCATATAATCACAATTTTAATTTAAAGTAACTTAATATTAAACATGAAGCTCTTATTACTTTTTTTAATTTTTCTACTAATTTTTCTAGTTTTTGCTTATGCTTCTGGAGATGGAACAGTAACTTTAAACTTAAATTCCTCAATTTCTTGGTGGCAGGATGCTATTCTAGCTTATGGCGAAGCAAAAGACTCTAGTGGCAGACCACTTGAAAATGCTGAAGTTAAAATTTTTGTGGAGAAAGAGATAGCTTGTCCAAATACAAATTCAACTGGCCACTGGCTTTGTGTTTTTAGTGCTCCTGAAGAAATTAAAAATTATAAAGTCCTTGTTAGTGTTAATGGAATTTCCAACTTCACTTCTCTCAAAGTTTCTCCTTATTATGGAAAAATTTCTAGCTCGACAAACAGAGTAGTTCATGAAGAACCAATTTTGATTCAAGATTTGAACGGAAAAATTAAAAGAGTTTGGATGAGAGTAATTGTCTGGTAATTACCACCTTTTTTAGTTAAAAATTTTTATAGTTCTGCTTTTCCTTTTCTTAATCATGCCAACCATAACAGTTTTTTTATTTGAAAAGCTCCCCAGTCCTTTTGAAATATGTGGAATTTTGAGCAACAAAAAATTCAAAGATAGTTGGATAGAAGCAAAGGTTAGCAGGTATGATAAGAATGAAGTTTTTATTCAATATTTTTACTATGAAAGTTTAGAGGATGCTTTAAAAAAGGCTTTTTCAGAAGAAGATATTTATGAAATAGTTAGTTTTTTAAAGCAAAACGGCAAAAACAAAATCTTGAAAAGAACTTATTGCTTTATTAACACTTTAACTAAAACTCTTGAAATTTATCGAGGTCCTGACAAAAAAACTGAAGAAATAGTTCTTCTTCTAGAAAACTTGCTTAGAGTAAAGTTCCATCCTCTTAAACTTGATTCACAAAAACTTAAAGAAATTTACTCAAAGCATGCGATAGAACTTAAACAAGCCATGTTTAGAAATATAGAAGGTTTAATTTATGAAGTTTTAAAAGGGAATTATTTGGAAAAAAATAGAAAGTTTAATTTTTATTTGGCAAAGTTTCCTAGCTGCTTAAGAGTTATAAGCTTTAGACCAAAGATAAAATTCCTGAATTCTAGTAAATATCAAGTAACTATAAACGGAGATAAGGGTACGATTAAACTTTCTTCTAACTATTTTAACTGGAGACCAAGGTTTGAGATAAGGCAAATTATATCCATAATTGCAACGGCTATAAAATTACCTTCTTAAACCTCAAGTCCAAACTCTCTTTTTGCCACTTCTTTTAATAACTTTATCACGCTTACTAAACTGCTTTTCTTAATGGCAACTGCACCAACAGACTTAAACTTACTGGAAGATCTTATAAGAGAATCGTGCTTAGTTTGGTTTATCCTTAAAAATTCTTCTTCCCCAGGATATTTTGGTTTAAAAACGTTAAACCAAAGTGTATCTTTTTCTTGATCTATTCTTCCAACAAACTTGCTTGTTCCAACTGAGTAAAAAATTTTTGCTGGACCTTTTTCCTCATAGTTTACTTTTTTCTCTATAAGCATCCTTTCCAGAAGTTTTGTTACGGTATGTCGGTTTAGACTGAGCTCTCTAGAAATCTCACTAATCGTTAATCCTCTAGGATTTTTTTCAAGTAATTCAAATATTTTTTGAGCATTTTTTGTGTCATATTCCACGTTTTTTATTTTCATCAAATCACCGGAAGTGAACCCAAAGAAGATTTAAATATTAATAGTATTTAAATGTTTTCTATGCATAAATTTATAGAAATTGAAAGACTCTATCTCGACTCCAACATACTCATAAGATACTTTAAAAACATGATTAGCAAAAGAAAAGTTCCATTTATAATCAAGGTTTTAAGTTTAAACGATAACTTTAAGATTTTTGTTTCTTCTTGGGTTTTAGCAGAGGTTTTTGAAGTAATGCAAAAGGAGTTTAAATTAGATAAAAATAAAATTTCACTCATCCTTAAAAAGTTTCTAGAAGAAAGTAAAGCTGAAATAATAGAAGAGTTTAGTCTAAATTCTTCGATTGCTAACTTAGTAAAAAATTTTGGTTTAGAAGCAAAAGATGCTTTACACTTGTTCATTTCAAAAAAAGAAAAGTTAACTCTTCTAACTTCTGATAAAAAGCTTGCTGAAAAAGGAATTCTAAGCTACAAGAAAATACTTGTTCCAGAAGAGTTAATTCTTGAATATTCTGATTTTCTTAAGGTTAAGTAAATTTATTAGCTTTATTGCATACAAATAAATACTAAGGGCCTGTAGTCTAACGGTAGGACGTGGCGCTTACAACGCCAAGAACCAGGTTCAATTCCTGGCAGGCCCACAAAATTTTTTAAAAGTGGGAAATGTGGGAAAGAAAAGTTATGAGTTCTGGATTGATAGAATAGCAAGGCAAATAGTTGAAAGAGAAGAGAAATTGAAAAGAGGGCTAAAGGTTTTAAGGACAGAATCCGGCTTAGGAGCTTCTGGTTTTCCTCACTTAGGTAGTTTTGGTGATGTTATTAGACAGTACGGAGTAACTTTGGGTTTGAGAGATTTGGGCTTTAAATCAGAGTTTATTGCTTATTCTGACGATAGAGATGGTTTAAGAAAGGTTCCTTTGAACATGCCAAACTGGCTTGAAGATTATATAGGAGTACCTGTTACGGATATTCCTGATCCTTTTAAATGTCATTCAAGTTATGGTGAACATATGAGTTCTTTACTTATAGAAGCTATAGAAAAGGCTGGGATAGATTATAATTTTCAATCTGGAACAGAAAACTACAGAAAAGGAGTTTTAGACAAGGAAATAGAGCAAATTCTTCTAAATGCAGAAAAAATAGGAAAGATAGTGAAAGATTTGCTTGGGCAAGAAAAGTTTATTGAAACGCTTCCCTATTTTCCTGTTTGTGAAAAATGTGGGAAAATCTATACTACAAGAGCTTATCAGCTTATTCCTGAAGAGCATAAAGTGCTTTATGTTTGTGACCAGCAATTCGTAGGAAAAAACTTGAACACCGGAAAAGAAATAATAGCTAAAGGTTGTGGCTATAAAGGCGAAGCAAGCTATTTTAAGGGAAATGGAAAGCTAAGCTGGAAAGGAGAGTTTGCAGCAAGATGGAAAGCCTTAGGTATAGTTTTTGAAGCTTATGGAAAAGATATTCATGATTCTGTTAGAGTTAACGACACAATTTGTAAAGAAATTCTAGGTTTTGAACCACCTCTTCACATAGTATACGAAATGTTTCTGGAAAAAGGAGGTAAAAAAATTTCAAAATCTTATGGAAATGTTTTTACTCCTCAAGTTTGGTTTCGGTAT